>NZ_JBFAXK010000012.1:0-232463 GCF_040680715.1 Nocardia sp. NPDC051981
AACACCTCGCTTACCAGGAGCCCGCCTCGTTCACGGGTTGATCGCCCGGACTCTTCTGAACACGCTCCCGCTCAAGGCATCTCGGCGAGCTGGCCCTTACCGACCAAACGCTTTGTCACCAGGCTCTAAGACGCGCTGAAGGTGGGTGGAGACCGTTCTGGACGACAGGAACAGCTGCTCGCCGATCTACTTGTTGGTCAGCCCGGCGGCGGCGAGTTCGGCGACGGCCGGCTCGCGCGCGGTCAGCGGATTCGGCCCGCCCGCAGTGGAATTCGCGCGGGCGGCGCCGAGCTCGCCGCGGGTGCGCTGCAATCCAGGCGGCGCAGGGCGTAGATCAGCACCATGCTGCAGGCCAGGTCCAGCCATTGCACGTCGTCGATCCCCAGCAGCGCCGGACCGCCCTCGGCTCCGGTCCAAACCCGCGGCAGCGCAAGGGTTGCCGAGCCGGCGAGCAGGGTCGTGGGCAGGCTCCCGGGCTCCAGCCCCATGATCACGCGCATGGCATCCCGGTGCGATGCCTCGAGCCGATCGACGTATCCGGCCATCGGTTGCAGTAGTTGGTTCAAGGCGCCCGCAGGCCGGCCTCGAATTCCAGGGCGGCCGCACGCAGCACCCGGGTCCCGCTTCCAGACCGCGATCTCGGCGGCCGCGTCCAGCGGCGCGGTCTTGCCGAGCCTGGCCTCACCGCTGAGCACCAGCACGGTGTCATCGCCCGGAACACCGGTGACGAATGCGGAGATCACCTCGATATCGACCGCCCGACCGACCAGCATCCGCCACCACGCTCCCGCCGCACCACATCGTCCCGATCATTCTGACCACGCGGCATTCCAGGCCCCGCACATTTCGGGGAATACCCGCCGAATCCGCCCACTCGATGGGCGCAAGTGCAAGCCTGGTGCGGCCCGCGAATTGCACGGCGGGCTGGGCGTCGATGGTTCGGCGGGTGGGGCTGAGGCAGGCAATTCCGACCGCCGGAAACTGGGTGCTGACCGTGCAAACTTCCAGAGATCCAACAAGTGAGCGCACGCTCAGGACATTTGACCAGTTGCCTGCGAATTGCCAAGAGGGCCGATACGTTACATCAAACCCTTTGTTACACATATCAACTCGAATAGCTCCGAGGTGACCATCCCCACAGCGCCGAAAAGGCGATTCCGGTTGAACGCCAAACCTGGAATCCGTAAAGTTACTCACTAGTTAGGCACGAAGGTGTTCCTACCTCGGCCCAACATTCTGCTAGGGGGCCAATCGCATACCGTCCGCATCCACCGACGCATGTCGGACGAACACCGTTGGATACCAACAGGTTCGTATTTAAGGAGGGGACGATGGTTTCCTACATCGTCACGGGCGGAACCGGATTCCTGGGCCGGCGCGTTGTCGCCGCGCTGCTGGAGCGCGACCCGGAGGCCGTGGTCCACGCACTGACGCGTGAGGCCTCGGTGGCCAAACTGCGCGAGCTGGCGGCGGGCTGGGGCGCCGAGGATCGGGTGTTCCCACTGGTCGGAGACCTGGCCGCACCGGGACTGGGCCTGCCGGAGGGCACCGGCAGCCGCTTCTCGGAGGCCCCGCGGGCCGATCACATCATCCACCTCGGCGCGGTCTACGACATGACCGCCGACGCCGAGGTCACCTACGCAGCCAATGTGCAGGGCACCCGCTCGGTCATCGACCTGGCCCTGGAACTCGGCGCGGTGCTGCACCACGTCTCGTCGGTCGCGGTCGCGGGCGATCACAAGGGCAAGTTCTTCGAGGACGACTTCGACCTCGGCCAGGGCCTGCACTCCCCCTATCACCGCACCAAGTTCGAGGCCGAGAAGATGGTCCGCGAGGCCGCGGGCCTGCGCTGGCGGGTCTACCGCCCGGCCATCGTGGCCGGTGACTCCCGCACCGGCGAGATGGACAAGATCGATGGGCCGTATTACTTCTTCCCCGCCATCGCGGGGCTGGCGGCACTGCCCTCGGAGCTGCCCATGCCGATCCCCGACCTGGGCGCCACCAATATCGTTCCGGTGGACTACGTGGTCGACGCCATGGTCGAGCTGATCGGAAAGCCCGGGCTCATCGGCCGTACCTTCCACCTCACCAACCCGGAACCGCAGCCGTTCACCGAGATCTACAACGCGCTCGCCCGCGCCGCCGGCGCGCCGACCGCCATCGGCACCGTGCCCGGCTCGCACACCGCGCTCACCGCCCTCGGCGGGCTGCCGGGCGTGCCCGCGGTGCGGGACTTCCTGCTGGAGCGCTTCGGCATTCCCGCCGAGGTGGCCCCGCACACCTCCTTCGAGTCGACCTTCGTCTCCGAATCCACCCGGGCGCAGCTGCGTGGCAGCGGCATCGAGGTGCCGGCGTTCGAGGACTATGCCGCCACCCTGTGGAAGTACTGGCGCGCCAACCTGGATCCCGATCGCGCCCGCCGCATCGAGGGCGATCGCCTCGCGGGTCGCATCGTGCTGATCACCGGCGCGTCCTCCGGCATCGGCCTGGCGACCGCGCACGCGGTGGCCAAGCGCGGCGCGACCGTGCTCATGGTGGCGCGCACCGAGGAGGACCTGAACGCCGCGGCCGCCGAGGTGCGGGCGCAAAGCGGTGCGGCGCAGGCGTACGTCTGCGACATCACCGACGAGAAGTCGGTGGAGCTGCTGGTCAAGCAGGCGCTGGCCGATCACGGGCACGTCGACTACGTGGTGAACAACGCGGGCCGCTCGATCCGCCGCTCGGTGCTCAACTCCACCGATCGCATGCACGATTTCGAACGGACCATGGCGGTCAACTACTTCGGCGCGGTGCGGCTCATCCTGGCGCTGCTGCCGTCCATGCGGGAGCGCCGCTTCGGGCACTTCGTGAACATCTCCTCGATCGCGGTGCAGACCAAGGTGCCGCGCTTCGCGGCGTACGTGGCCAGCAAGTCGGCGCTGGACAACTTCAGCGAGATCGCCGCGGTCGAGAATGCCGACGCCGGAATCACGTTCACCTCGGTGCGCATGCCGCTGGTGCGCACCGCCATGATCGCGCCGACCGACCTGTACAAGTCCATCCCGGTGCACAGCCCGGATCAGGCGGCCGACATCGTGGTGCGGGCGCTCGAGCACCGGCCCAGCCGGATCGACACCCCCATCGGCACCTTCGCCCAGGTCGTCGACACGGTCATGCCCTCGGTGAAGCGCGCCATCCTGCACCAGGGCTTCCGGATGTTCGGCGAGTCCAAGGCGGCCCGCACGCCCGCGCCGGTCGCCACGGTGGAAGCCGAAACCGCCACGGTGGAAGCCGAAACTGCCACGGAGAAGCCGGAATCGCGCAGCCCGCTGCTCGCACTGGCCCCGATCGTGCAGCCGCTCATGGGCCTGCCCGCCCCGGCCGCGCGCATCACCAACCGAATTCCGGGCCTGCACTGGTAGACAGCCCGTCCGCCAACACGGTTCGGCCCGGTGTGGAACAGCACACCGGGCCGGCCGTTGTTCGATATCCGCGGTCCGGTGGTGGGCGAGGCCCCAAGTGCCGTGACACCTGACGCCCCCCGAACCGCGGATACCCGGACCCCGCTCCGGGGTCTCGTCAGCAAGTCCACGAGACCGCCCGGGAGCCGGGCCCTTTCCCCTCCCCGGGGTCAGATGCGGTCCCCGGCGAAGTTCGCCGCGTCCACCAGATCGCTGCCGTAGGCGACGTGCGCGTTGGCGTCGATGCCGGAGCCGCAGATGGGATCGCCGCCGGTGCACCAGTCCCCGGTGCGGAACTGGTACGCGCCGGGCACATTCCAGCCCATGCCTCGCATGGGGTCACCGAACAGCAACACCGCGGCGACGCGCTCGCCGAGGTAGCCCGGCAGCTGCACCCGGCCCGGATACCAGGACACCACGCCGGTGCCCAGTGCCGCGTGCACGACCGCCGCGCCCTGCGAGTAGCCGACCAGGACGAACTCCTGGTCCGGGCAGGCGGCGGCCGCAGCGGCCAAGTGCTCCACCAGATCCGCGCTCCCCGCGCCCACGGCGAACGCGTAGTCGGCGGGGTAGTTCACGCGATAGGAACTCGTCGAAACGGGCAACCGATCCTGCAGCATGCCGTAGAGTGGATCGCCGATCTCGTCGCCGAGCCACCCGGGTTCGCCTGTGCCCCTTGCCACTACGACGTCCACGGCGGCGCATCCCGCGTCCGCGTTGGCCCTCGACGGTGGAACGAACACGGTCGCGATCGACAGCATGATCGCGAGACCCCACGCCGTACGCCACTTTCCGGGCAGCAATACCTTACGGTCGCCCATTGTTCTCACCTCTCACGTCGTTGTGAGAAGCCCAGTGACTCTTGTCATTGACTAGAGACCGTTCACCGGGCCATGTGACCCAAGGTAAGAATGGTCCAGGAGAGCGGCAACGAATTCTACTGGAGAGACACCTGATTGGTACCCAAACGTTTCATCATGAAACTTGTTATATACGTGCTACTTTGGGGCTACGAATCGGCCACGGACCGGATCCGGACGACACCGCGAACCACACGCAAAATGGAACTAGTTCTCATAGTGTGTTGGTATGGAAAGACTTACCGGGCTCGATGCGAGCTTCCTCTATCTCGAAACAGACACCCAACTCCTGCACGTCTGCGCAATGCTGATACTCGATCCCGCCGCCGACGGGGCGAGCTACGAGCACGAGGCCTTCAAGGCCGAACTCGGACGGCGGCTACACCTCATCCCAGCCATGACCCGGCGGCTGCACGCGGTGCCGCTGAACCTCGATCATCCGGTCTGGGTACGGGATTCGAACTTCGACCTGGACTACCACGTACGCCGGCTCGCGCTGCCCGCCGGGGCCGGGGACCGGGAACTGGCCGAACTCGCCGCCGACATCGCCGGACGCCCCCTCGACCGCGGCCGGCCGCTGTGGGAGATGTGGGTGGTCGAGGGCCTGCCGCACGGCAAGGTGGCGGTCCTCTCGAAGTACCACCACGCTATCGTGGACGGCATCACCGGCACCAACATGATGATGCACCTGTGCGATATGCAGCCGGGTGTGTCCTACACTCCGCCCGCCGAGATCGGCCCGGCCGAAACGGAACCCAATGATCTGCAGCTGGCCGGGGCAGCGCTGCTGAAGCTCCCGGGCCGGCTCGGGATGGTCGGCATGGTGCCCAAGACCGTTGGCATTCTGGGCGGTCTGGTGCAGCGGCGGCGGGGCAACGGAAGCCGCGGCATGCCCTTGCCCTTCACCGCGCCGCGCACGCCGTTCAATCGGGCAATCACCCAGCATCGCGCCATTTCCTTCGTGCAGACCGAGCTGTCGGATATCAAGGAGATAAAGACCGCCTTCGGGGTGAAGGTCAACGACGTGGTACTGGCGGTGGTCGGCGGCGCGCTGCGCAGCTACCTCGAGGTGCACGACGAACTGCCCGAAACCTCGCTCATGGCCTCGGTTCCGGTGTCCACGCACGAAACCTCACGCCACGAGGAGGGCACCAACAAGGTGTCGACCATCTTCGCGCGGCTCTACACCGAGATCGAGGATCCGGTGGCGCGGGTGCTGGCCATCGCCGAGGACAATCGCGGCGCCAAGGAGGAGCACAATCTGATCGGCGCCGACTTCCTCCAGGACTGGGCGAAGTACGCGCCGCCCAACACCTTCCAGCTGGCCGCACGAGCGTACTCGTCGCTCAAGCTGGCCGAGCACCACCCGGTGGTGCACAACCTGGTGGTGTCGAACGTGCCCGGGCCGAACTTCCCCATGTACTTCCTGGGGGTCCGGGTGGCGTCGATGTATCCGTTCGGGCCGGTGTTCCACGGCGCGGGACTCACCGCCACCGTGATCTCCAACAACGGGCACCTGGATTTCGGATTCATCGCCTGCAGGGAACTGGTGCCGGATGTCGACACCATCGCCGACGCCGTCCCCGAGGTGATCACCGCGCTGCTCAAGGCCGCGCGCGAAAAGGCCTGACTCGCGCCCGAATTCGCTACACCCGATCCACCACCGATTGAACGGCCTCGAGGAACACCGGGACAAAGACGTCCGCCTCGAGTGCACAGGCCGCGTGACCGGCCTTGGCGAGGAAGATCTCCGCTCCCGGAATCGCCTTCGCCATCTCCAGCTGACGGAAGACGGGCAGCGCCCGATCCCGCGTGGTGATCACCACCGCCGTCGGCACTTTCAGCGCCGGCAGCCATTCCGACGCATCGAAGCGCCCCAGCACCGCGAGCGCCTGTGCGAGCGCCCAGCCGCTGGTGGCCCGCAGTTCCGCCATGGCCCAGCGATCCATCCGGCCCACCGGCCACGAGGATTCCGGCAGCGTGGGCAGCTTGTCGCGCCGCAGTTCGGCGCGACGGAAGGACCATTCGGAGAACAGCGTGGCGGTGGCCGACCAGCCGCGGTGGAAGGCCCGCTCGCGCCACTTCTCCTGGAAGCGGTAGGTGGTGGCGGCCAGTACCAGCCCGCCCACGCGATCCGGATGCCGGTGCGCGGTCAGCTGGGCGACCACACCACCCATGGAATAGCCTGCGAGAATGGGGCGTTCGACGCCCACCGCATCGGCGACGGCGACGACGTCATCGGCGAGATCGTCGAGATCGAAACGCTCGGAACGGATTCCGTGACCGTGCCAGCGCTGATCGAACAGGACCACGCGGTAGCGCTCGTTGAGTTCGCGCAGGCACGGGAACCAGTTGAGCATGGCGGTGGTGGCCATGCCGTGCAGCAGCAGCACGGTCGGCGAATCCGCGACCGGGCCCGGCAGGTCCACCACATAGGTCGAGCCGCGGCCGGGCAGCTCCACCATCGCGCCCTGCGGCACCTCGGTCAGCCGGGAGATGCGCGGTGAGAGCTGCCGGCCACGGCGGGGCGCGGCGGCGGGCGTGGTCAGGTCCGAGCTGGGGTTCGTCATCGAAGGCCTCCCGGCACACCGCCTCGGCGGTCGAAATGGAACACGTTCCACTTTATGATGCCATACCGGGGACGGACCTGCGGGTTACGGGTCGCAGGCGTCCGGGACGGCGACGACCGTGGTCACGACCACCGGGGCGGCCGGCGAGGGCGTGGTGACGGGCGGGCCGGCGGGGATCTCGTAGAGGTGAATTCCGGTGCGGCGCACCCGCCCCGGCTCCAGGGTGACGTCCGAAACGAAGGCGGCGTGACCGTAGATATCGATCACCTCGGCCGTGAACGGACCCGGACCCAGACCGGAGAGGTTCCAGTAGTTGTCGTTGCCGCGCCGCAGGGGCCGGTAGTCACCGCCCGAGGCGGGGCGCAGCGCGACCTGCCGGATGGGATTTCCGGTGCCGGAGAACAGGATTCCGATCCAGCTGGGCGAGGAGCTCGGCTGCACGCGGTAGAAGAGCTCGGGCGCCGGATCGGGGTCGCGCACCTGGCTGATCCGGATCGGCGCGACACCGTCGGTGATCTCGGCGATGACTTCGAAAGCCGAACGGCTCAAATCGTATTGGTCCGGGCCGCAACCGGGGCAGCGGTCCACGACCAGGGCGCGGACGCTGCCGAGCGGGCCGTCGATATCGACGTAGGAGCCGCAGGGGGCGGAACCGTCGTACTGACCGGTCGGGACGCCGACGTAGTAGCCGTCCAGTGGCAGATTGGGCAGCGAGCACGCCGCCACGCCCTGATCGAAAGCGTAGAACCGGGCCTCGCCCGGTTCCGGGGCCGGTTCCGACTCCTCGATTTGAATCTGCTGTGGAGTAACCGAACTCAGTGCAGCAGCCGCGGGAACCGTGATGACGGTTGTGCTGGGTGAGGCCGTACTACAGCTGAGGGACTGCGGTCTTATCCACCACGTGGCCAGTCCTATCACCACCGCTCCCACCAGAAACGTCCACAACCATGGCCTGCCAGAATGGACCTCTTCGTGCCCGGTGCGGTGCATGGCCGGTCCCCAACCCTCCGTATTGTGATTGCTGACGCGATGCTGCACTCCACATCAGGAAAGCAGCCGACGCCGTTTCGCCGGGCTCGAATCGGAAAGTCGGAAGGAAAACGGCGGCGTGTTGTCGGCGTGTCCTGGAGTTAGAACCGCAGGCCACGGCGCTTCGTATGTCCAGGTATCCCGCATCTCCGGATGCCCGCTCGCCTCAGGAGACCGCCGCCATGGCCCAGCTCGCGCCCTTTTACCGGCAGGTGCAGTCCCACTACGACCTGTCGGACGCCTTCTACGCGCTGTTCCTCGACCCGACCATGACCTACAGCTGCGCCTACTTCAACCGCGCGGGCATGAACCTGGAGGAGGCCCAACTGGCCAAGATCGATCTGGCGCTGGGCAAGCTGGGTCTCGAACCCGGGATGACACTGCTCGACGTCGGCTGCGGGTGGGGGTCGACCATGATCCGGGCGGTGCTGACCTACGGGGTGCGGGTGATCGGGCTGACCCTGAGCCGCAATCAATTCGAGTCGGTCCAGACGCGGCTGCGGGAACTCGGCATCTCCGAAGCCGAAGTGCGGCTGCAGGGTTGGGAGGAATTCGAGGGCACCGCCGATCGGATCGTCAGCATCGGGGCCTTCGAGCACTTCCGCAAGGTGCGGTACGCGGAATTCTTCACCCGGTGCCATCGGATGCTGCCCCGCGACGGACGCATGCTGCTGCACACCATCATCGGGCGCACCCTGGCCGAGCTGCGGTCCGCCGAGATCCCGGTCACCCGCGAGGATGCGCTGTTCCACATCTTCGTCAAGCGGGAGATCTTCCCCGGAGGCCAACTGCCGCAACCCGATACGGTCCCGCGGGAGGCGGAGGCGGTGGGCTTCCGGACCTCGCGGATCCAGTCGCTGCGGCCGCACTACGCCAAAACCCTCGACCTGTGGGCGGCGGCGCTGGAGTCGCATCACGACGAGGCGGTCCGGATCACCTCCGAAGAGGTCTACCAGCGGTATATCCGGTACCTGACCGGGAGTGCGCACTACTTCCGGGCGGGCCACCTGGACGTCGTGCAGTTCACCCTCCAGAAGTAGGCACCAGGACCGCCGCGCCCGCGAATCGCCCGTGGGCCAGATCCCGGAGGGCCTGATCGGCCGCCTCGAGCGGGTAGGGATGGACGGTCACCTCGAGGCGATGGCCGCCCGCGACGGCGAGGAAATCCCTGGCGTCCTGCCGGGTATTAGCGGTGACGGATCGAATCTCCCGCTCCTGGAACAGATGCCGCTGGTAGTTCAGCGGCGGAATGTCGCTGAGGTGGATTCCGGCGATCGACAGCACCCCACCGCGATCCAGCGCCGCCAGGGCGGGCAGCACCAGATCACCCACGGGCGCAAAGAGAATCGCCGAATCGAGTGGCTCGGGGGGTGCGTCGGCGGCGCCCTGCGCCGAGGCCGCGCCCAGCTCCAGCGCGAGCTCCCGGGCCTCCTTGTCGCGGGTCATCACATGGACTTCCGCGCCCTGCGCCAGCGCCACCTGCGCAGCCAGGTGGGCGCTCCCGCCGAATCCGTAGATACCGAGACGTCCGCCCTGCGGCAGCGCCGCCCGTCGCAACGCCCGGTACCCGATGATGCCCGCACACAATAGCGGCGCGAGCTCGGCATCGGTGTATCCGCCGGGCAGAGGTAGCGCGTAATCCGCTGGTACGGTGGCGAATTCGGCGTAGGCGCCGTCGGCGTCCCAGCCGGTGTAGCGCGACTCGGGACACAGGTTCTCGTCGCCCCTTCGGCAGAACCTGCACACTCCACACGTGTGCCGCAGCCAGGCGATCCCGACCCGATCACCCACCCGGATCTCACCGTCCACCCCCGCCCCCACCTGCACGACCTCACCGACGACCTCGTGTCCGGGGACCACCCCGGGCCGATGCACCGCCAGATCCCCCTCGGCGACGTGCAGATCGGTCCGGCACACCCCGCATGCCAGCACCCGGACGAGCAACTCCCCGGCGGCGGGTTCGGGTACGGACGTCTGTTCGAAGCTCACCGGCCGCTCATCGACCGGGCCCGGCCGCTCGACCCGCCATGCTCTCATCGTCGCCATTCCCCCAGTCTCCTCCCGCCGGGCTCGCAGCCGGGAGAAACCGCCCGTATTCCGGGGCGTCGCGAGGGCCGCCATCAGGGGCTGACCCGGGGTTTCTCCGTGGGCATCGTGTGCGACCGTTGGCGCCCGGGCAAGCCCCGGAAAGGAATGGGGCGACCAAACCGGCGGAAACCAGTTATTCTGCAGCCTGATCGACGCCCGGCCTCGCCGAAAATTCGGTGTTGCCGGGCGTTTTTTCGTGGTCCGGGAGGGATTGATGTCAACGATCGACGCGGCGCCCGAGGTGGACGCCGCCGAAGCGGCAGCCGATCCGGTGCCGTTCGCCTGGCGCGGTGTGCTCGCCGTGTCCCTGGGGTTCGCCATTGTGCTCGGTGTGCCCGCGGCGCGGGTCAATTACTTCGGCGATGAGCTGTACTTCCTGGCGGCCGGTCGGCGGCTGGCGTGGGCCTATCCGGACCAGGGGCCGCTGGCGCCGTTCGTCGCGCACATCATGGATGTGATCGCGCCGGGTTCGGTACTGGCGCTGCGGATTCCGGCGCTGTTGCTGATGGCGGCCGCGGCGGTGGTGGCGGCCGCTACCGCGCGGGAGCTGGGGGCGGGGGCGCGGTATCAGGTGCTCGCCGCGGCGGCCTACGCGGTCTCGCCGCTGGCGTTCAACCAGATGCAGCTGATCACGCTGACCTTCGACATTCCCCTGCAGGCGGGGATCGTCTGGCTGCTGATCCGCTGGGTGCGGACCCGGCAGGACTGGCTGCTGATCGTCGCCGGCGTGGTGGCGGCGGTGGCGTTCCAGGCGAAGTGGATGATGCCGGGTGTGTGGGCGCTGCTGGGTCTGGGCGTGCTGATCGCCGGACCGCGCGAGTTGCTGCGCCGCCCGGCGCTGTACGTCGGCACGCTGATCCTCACGGTCTCGATGATTCCCGGCATCCTGTGGCAGATGGACCACGACTGGGTGGAATCCAAGATGACCGCGATCATCGCCCAGGAGCAGTACGCCGCCCACACCGGACCGCTGGTCTGCGCGGTGGAGATCGCCGTCCAGTGCGGCCTGCTCGGCGGCCTGCTCAGCATCCTGGGCCTGTGGGGCCTGGTGCGGCTGGAGTCGTTGCGGCCGTATCGTTTCGCCCTGATCGCGGGCGTAGGGCTGCTGGTGATCGTCCTCGTCGAGAACGGCCGCTCGTACTACGTCGCGGGCTTCTGGCCGGCCCTGATCGGCGCGGGCGCGTTCGCGCTGAGCACGGTCGAGGCGCGGCGTCAGGTGCGCAAGGCGGTGAACGCCGTGGCGGTGCTGTCGGCCGTCCTGTTCACGGCGTGGATGTGCGCGATCCCGGTGCCATACGGCTGGGAGTGGGCCCGGGACTTCACCGGGATCGACCGCCCGATCACCGACCAGGCCCAGTACTGGCAGCGCGAGTCGCTGACCGGCCCGGCCGGCTACGAAACCTTCACCAAGGCGGTCGCCGACGCGGTGGCCGGACTGCCCGAATCCGAGCGCCGCGACACCGCGGTGGTCGCGACCGCGTACGTACAGGCCAGCGCGCTGGAGGAATTCGGCCGCGCCTACCACATGCCGCCGGTCTACAGCCCCAACCGCGGCTTCGGCTACTTCGGCCCGCCGCCGGACTCGGCCCGCACGATCGTCTACCTCTCCGTGGACGGCGTGGGCGACAAGGAATTCCTCTCCAAGTTCGCCTCCACCACCCAGGTCACCCGCCTCGACGACCCCAACGGTCTGCCCGGCCTGGAACGCCTGGTCACCGTCTACGTCTGCCACGACCCCCTGCAACCCTGGTCCGGGGTCTGGCCGGGCCTGATGACCCTCACCTTCCCCAGCGGAATCTGAGCTACCCGAGCCGGTGTGCGGCCGCGGCGTCACCCGCCGCGGCCGTACTCGTTTCGCTGACGTGCGGCTTGCGGCGGCTGATTCCGCGGTCGCGGGGTGGGTCAGAGGGACATCTTGCCGTTGTCGACGGTGTAGACGGCGCCGTGGACCGCGGAGGCTTCCTCGGAGCAGAGGAACGTGATGACGTTGGACACCTGGGCCGGGTCCATGAGACCGCGGGCGGACGCGGTTTTCATGATGAGGGTGTAGTCGGGGTCCGCAGGGAAGGCGAAGTTCTCCAGGAGGGGCGTGGTCATACCGCCGGGGCAGACGGCGTTGATCCGGATTGCGCTGCTGTCGAATTCGAGGGCCATGGCCCGGGTGAGCCCGATGAGGCCGTGTTTGGCGGCGCAGTAGCCGGCCGAGTACGCCTGGCCCTCGAGGCCGGCGATCGAGGCGACATTGACGATGCAGCCGCCACGCTCGAGCAGGTGCGGGAGCGCGGCGCGGGAGAGGAAGAACGGCGCGCTGAGGTTGACGGCCAGGTCGTACTGCCACTCCTCGTCACTGACCTCGGCGGTGTGCCGCATGGTGTGCGCCCCTGCCGCATTGACCAGAATGTCGATCCCGCCGAAGCGCTCCGTACACGCCCGCATCACCTCCGCGGCCGCGCCCGGATCAGTGAGATCCGCTGCCAGCCAGCCTGTTTCGCCCCCTTCGAGTGCCGCCCGCAATCGTGCCTCGTCGCGCCCCACCCCGAACACCCGAGCCCCGCCGTCGCGCAGCGACTGCGCCACGGCCCGCCCCAACCCGGAGGATGCCCCGGTCACCACCGCGACCCGGCCCTCGAACCGCCCGGCACCATTGCCCGCCATACCGTCTCCATTCCATCCCCGGGCAGCCGCGATACCGCCACCCGCTCGAGCGGCCTCCAAAGTAGCTCAGCCGGCAGCAGTAGCTCATTCGGCAGCGAGGACCGACCGCCTCATCGTGCCCGGTCGAAGACGAACAGGTCGCGCCCGCCGAAGGGCGCCGGCCAGCGGTCCGGGTCGAAAGCGATCTCCCGTAACCCGGCCGCCCGCGCTGCGGCTCGGACATCGTCGCGGGACAGCATGCGCCGTACCTGGAGGGCGATACCGGCCGTGGAACAGCCCGGCCACCTCGACGCCCACAGTTGATCTCCTCCCGACCCGGCGAACATAGCACCGTCCCCGGACGGCCCGGGGCAGCCGCGCGAGTGGGGTCATTCCAGGTCGCCGGCCAGTGCGATCCGGAGGAAGGAGACCAATTGGTTGCGAACACGGTCCTGGCTGAGCCCGTCGGATCCGGCGCGTAAGGCCGCCAGCAGCGCCGAGACCAGGATCGAGAGCAGGACCTCGCCCGCGATCTCCGGATCGAGCGACGGATCCAGGTACCCGTGGGCGATCCCGCGCCGCACCACCTCCACCGATTGCGCCCCGTAGGCGCGGGCATGGTGCAGGCAGCGGTCCAGGACTCGATCGTCGATCGAAGAGGCCTCCAGCAGAAAGAAATTCACCAGCCCGCGTTCGGTTTCGACCAGGTTGTAGCAGCGGTCGACGACGCGGGCGTAGCGCGCGCAGAAGGCGTCGAGGGTGGCGGGGATGTCGTCCCCCTCGGGCCCCAGCAGGTGGGCGCGGATGAGGGTGAAGCAGTGGTCGATGACGGCGTCGAGAATGTCGCGCTTGTTGGCGAAGTAGTTGTAGAAGGTGCCGTGGCTGACCCCGGCGGCCGTCGCGATGTCGTCCACAGCGATGCCGCGAAAGCCGCGCGTGACCACCAATTCGTAGGCGGCGCCGACCAATTCGGCCCGGCGCTGTGCGGCGCGCGGGTGGCGGCCGCGCTCTGCCCGGCCGGCTGTCACGGAGGGGCGCTCCGGGGGCGCAGGGTCTTGTCGAGGACGTCGATCACCGCGGTCATGCTGCGCTCCCGGATGCCCGGATTGCCCGCGCCCAGCAGTTCCCGCATGATCCACGGCCCGACCATGGTGAGGATGGTATGCCCCAGCACGTCCGGGTCGATATCGGGACGAATCCACCCTTCCTCCCTGCCGCGTGTCAGTTCCCCCGCGATGAGCGAGGCGGTCAGCGCCTCCAGCCCGAGCAGCCGGTGCGCCAGCTCCGGATCGATGGCCCCGGCCTCCACCACCAGCAGCCGCAACACCTGCGGCTCCTGTTCGAGCAGGTCCCAGAGCCGGTCGAGGGCCGCGCGCACCGCCGCGACCAGCTCGCCGACCTCGCCCGCGGCGCCGAGGACGGTGTCGAGTTCCATGGCGTCGGTCACCTTCTCGATGCCGAGATCGAGGACGTGGTCGAGGATTTCGCGCTTGCTGCCGAAGTAGCGGTAGACGGTGCCCTGTCCGACCCCGGCCCGGGCGGCCACCTCGGAGATGGCGGTGGCCTCGTAGCCGTTGGCGGTGAAGACCTCGAAGGCGGCCTCGATGATCTGCCGGCGGCGCCGCGGCGGGAGTTCGGGCTGCGGCGGCCGCCCGATGCGTCGCGAGGTTATTTCGCGGCCCCGCGCTTCTGGCCGAGGTCCTTGGGGCCGTAATCGGTGACCAGCCAGTCGCCGCCGCTCTTGGCCACGGTCAGCACCAGCAGGTTCGGCATGGTCGCCGGGTCGGTCTGCTGCACGTTCTGGGTCTTCTGGGTGGCGTAGACGGTGACGGTGTACTGGTCGTTGCCCTTGACCTCCACCGAGCTGCCGACCACATCGCCGGTCGCCACCACCTGAGCGTCGGTCATGATCTTGGCCAGGGTGTCGTGCACCTGGGTGTACCTGTCGCGCAACGCATCCGAGGTGCCGCGCTCCACGCCGTCGAAGAAGGCGGGCAGGTTGCGGTAGTCGTAGGTGAGCGAGCGCAGGGTGTAGTCCTTGGCCACCTGGGCGGCGCGGTCGCGGTCGGCCTGGCCGTTCTGCAGCGCGTGGTAGTCGCCGGACGAGTTGTGCCAGAGCACGCCGAGGACCACGGCCACCACCGCGAGCACGGCGGCGGCGACGGTCACCGCCGGGTAGGCGCGTTCGCCGAAACTCTTGGCGGGCACGGCTTTCGAGGGTGCCGGGACCGGAATCGAGATCGGTTCCGCCGCGCCGGTCGGCTCGGCTGCACCGGTCTGCTCGGTCGCGCCCGTCTGTTCGGTTGCGCTGATCTGCTCGGTCTCGTCGTTGTGCGCGGTGTTCTCGTTCTCACTCACGAATTGCCTTCTCTCTAGCGAGGAATGTCGATGGCCACATGGGCGGCGCCGTCGCCGGGAAACACCGTGGACAGCAGGTCCACGATCGAGCCGGCGTCGACGCGCAGCGGCTTGATCGCGCTGGTCGCGGGTTTCAGGACGGTGGCGATATGGCTCAGGTCGGGCCCGATCAGCTGCAGATAGTCATTGATCTTGGTGACCAGCGGCCCGATCGGATCGTCGTAGATTTTTTCGCCGATGTGGGAGTAGTTCTGGAACGCGGCGATGATGTGCAGCAGCTCCGGCAGCGCGGTGTCGATGTCCCCGGCGGCCGCGCTCAGGGTGGGGGCGCGCCCGTCGAACTTGTCGCCGAGGTTCTGCACGTTCGCGTACAGCCGCGCGATGGCATCGCGTTTGTCCCGCAGCAGATTCGCGGTGCCGGCCAGAGCCCTGGTCAGGTTGGCGACATCGGCGTCGCGGCCCTCGAATCCGGCGGTGACCGTGGTGGCCAGGTTCTGCAGCTTGGCCGGATCCAGTTGCGCGGTCAGCGCGTCCAGCTCGGCGAGCGCGTCACCGACCGTGGTCGCGATCTTGACCTGCCGGTTCGGCACCACGCTGCCGTCGTGCAGGAATGGCCCCTGGGTGCCGCTCGGCCGGAAGTCCAGGAATTGCTCCCCCGCCGCCGACAGGTTCGCGATCTGCACCACGCTGTCCGCGGGAATCCGGAATTTCGAGTCGTATTCGAGGGTGACGGCCAATCCGCGTCCGGTGGCGCCGATATCTCGGACCTTGCCGATGGGCAGTCCGCGCAGCGTCACCTCGGAGGTCTTCATCAGGCCGCCGGAACTGTCCAGCAGCAGGGTGACGGTGTTGTGCTGGCGGCGCGGGTCCAGATTCAGCACGCCGACGGCCATGTAGCTGCCGCAGATCAGGGTGAGCACCAGCAGCATGACCAGCGAAACCGGCCCGGAGAGTGAGAGTTTCATCTAGGGCACCATCCCGATCGAGCGCAGTGTGGTGATCAGCTGGTCGGCCTGCACATCGGCGGACACCCGCTGCACCCTCACATCCGGGGCGCTGAGGAAGGGAATGACCTTCTCCTTCAGCAGGGTGTGGAAGGTGTCGAGATCGGCCACCAGGGTCAGGTCGGCGTATCCGGCCGTGACCGCGGTCGGCGCGAGGATCGACACGATCGAGCGGAAGTCGCCGACATGCGGCAGCAGCAGGTCGCCGGCGTTCTGGGCCAGCGGGCCGCCGCTGATGATCAGGTTGACCACTGCCAGCAGCACATCCGACAATCCGGCGGCCCGGTCGGGCCCGAGCGTGAGGATCTGATCCACCGCCCCGCGGCCGGATTCCAGCTGGCCGGTGATCTGCTGGGCCGAGGTGAGGATGCGATTCAGATCGTCGGTGTGCGAGGCCATGTCGTGCAGCGCCGCGCGGCCCGCCGCATTGATCCGGTCCAGCTCGGCCGGATCCGACGGGAACGCCGCGTTCACGTCGGTGACCAGCTTCTGGATATCGGACCAGCGTCCACCGGTGATGATGTTGGACAGCGCCCGCAGAATGTCCTCCACATTCGTGGCGGGAATGGTCTGCGACATCGGGATCACATCGCCGTTGGCGAGGAACGCGGTGTCCGCGTGCTGGGGCGCTTCCAGCGCGATGTGGATATCGCCCAGAATCGTGGACTGCCGCAATTCCGCGGTCGTGTTCTTCGGCAGTTTGGCGTCGGTGTGCAGTTTCACCGTCGCCACCGCGGTGGTGCCGATCAGATCGATGTGGTCGAGCATGCCGACCTCGACACCGTCGGCGATCACCTTGGCCCGGTCCGGCAGGTTCAGCACCGAGCCGAATTCGATTCGCACGGTGTAGGTGTCGCCGGAGGGATAAGTCCCCGGAATCGGGATGTCGGTGGCCTTCACCCCGCAACCGGTCAGCACCAGCGTGGCCGTCGTGATGAGCGGCGCCAGCCGGATGGCGGTGTGCCTCAGGATCGGTGCGCGCCTCATTTCGCACCCACCCGCGGGAGTTGCGCGGCCGGTGGCGGCAGGGCGGCCAGCAGCGAAGTGATATCACCCTCGTGCTGCTGGACGAAAGTGTGTGCCTGCGGCAGTACCCCATCCAGCAGGCCGTAGATCTGCTGATCGTATTTGCCCACATTGCGGGCGATCACCGGGAGGAACTCCACCGCGATATCCACCGCGCCGGAGAATTCGGCCGAGAACTGCCCGATCAACTGGAGCCCGGCGCGCAGATTGTTCAGCACCTCCGCCATATCCGGCCAGTTGGTCACGAACATGGTGGTGAGCTGGTCCAGATTGTCGACCAGCCGCCGGAAGACGGCATCCTTCTGGGTGGGATCGCCGATCACCGCGGACAGCCGCTGCAGCAATTGATTCCACTGCTGCCCGGTGCCGTCGATGGCATTGTTCGCCGCGGTGAGGGTGTCGTCGAGCAGCGTGTCGGGGTTGCCGCCGGTACCGCCGCCCCCGGTCAGGTCACCGGCGAGCTTTCCCATGGCATCGAGCGCCTCGCTCATGCCGATCGGCGTCCTGGTCCGCTCCAGCGGAATGCATTGCGAGGTGTCGAATCGGGTGCCGCCGGTGTACGGCCTGGTGAGTTCCACATGCCGGTCCGTCACAATGGAACTCGACATCGTGACGGCCTGGATATCGGCCGGGAGTTTCACCGAATCCTCGACGCTCATGGTGATCCGCATGCGGTCGCCCATGGCCTCGATCTTGGTGACGGTGCCGACCTCGACACCGAGCATGGTGACGCTATTGCCCTGGTACAGGCCGACGGTATCGGTGAATTCCGCGCACACGCTCTGTTTCGGATCGCGTTTCGAATTCGCCCACGACACCCCGGTCACCCCGGCGGCCACGACCGCGACGGCGACGCCGGCGGCGAGTGCTGCTCTGCCCCATTTCATTCAGCACGCCTTGCCTTCGTAGGGAATGCACAGCTGGACTCCGGCGGCCGGCTGATCCACTTTCAGCTGGGTGCCCAGCATTCCGTCGAGCCGGTTGATGACATCGCGCATCCCGTTGATGACGGTGTCGATCCGATCCGGGTCCGCGGTCACCTTGGAGACCAGCTGCTCGAATTGCGTCACCGACGGCTCGATGCTGTCGCCGTAGGCCATGATCGGCCGGTGCAGGATGACCAGCAGCCTTTTGAGCAGGTTGAACATGCTCACGATGTCGTCCTTGCGATTGCCCAGCTGGTCGGCCACGGCGCCCAGCTGTTTCACGAAATCCGCGAGCAGCGCCTTGTCGTCGGCAATGGCGGCGATGTACTCGTCGGACACATCGAGCGCGCTGTTGAGCTGGTCGGTGCGCTCGGCGAGCAGCCCGGTCAGCTCGTTGGCATTCCCGATGACCCCGCGCAGCGCGTCGGGCTGTTGCGCCAGCGCCGAATTCAGCTGCCCGATGGTGCCGCGCATGGTGGCGGCGTCGACCTTGCCGAAGATCGGGGTGCCCTTGTCGAGAATGTCGCTCAGTTCGAACGGGGTAGCGGTGTGCTCCGGCGGAATGTGCTTCGCGGCGAGATCCTTGTCCCCGGCCGGGGACAGCGCCAGGTAGTGGCCGCCGATCGGGGTCAGCATCTTGACCTCGACTACGGACCTATCCCCCACGCGCACATCGTGATTCACCGTGAAGCGGACCTCGACGTGGTCGCCGACGAGGTCCACGGCGCGGATCTTGCCGACATTGATGCCGGCCACCCGCACCTCGTCCCCCGAGCGCGCACCACCGGAGATCTTGAAGTCGGCCACGTAGGTGCGCTGCCCGAACGGGATCACATGCAGCGCCCCGGCGATGGCCAGCGCGATCACGCACACCACGACACCTGCTATCCCCCAGCGCAATTGGGTGTTCTGGTCCCCCCGCCCGGTGAGCACGTCCCGAATCAGCTCGCCGGCATAGGCGATCAGTGCTCTCATCAGTTGCACACCACCAGTTTCTGGTTGGACAGGATGACACCGACCACGGCCGGGAGCGCGGCCTCGCCGTGCGAGCACGTGATGCGCGGCTGGTAGCCCTGACCCGGCACCGATCGGTTCAGCCCGGTCACCAATTGCGGTGTGAGGGCGAGAATCTGGGTGAGCTGATCGGTCTGCGACACCAGCCGCCGCAACAGCCCGTCGACCGGTCCGTAGCCGGTGTCGTAGGCGTCGCGACCCTCCTCCAGGATCGGAACCATCTGCCCCAGCACGCCTTTCGCGGTGTCGACCGCGCTCAGCATGGTCCGGGTCTTGGCCGTGAACTGGTGCAGGATGCCCGAGAGCTGCTGCACCAGATCGCCCACCGCTTTGGATTTGCCGCCGAGGGAACCGGCGACCATCCCAAGATTCCGGATGAGCAGCACGATCACGGCCTCGCTGTTGCGGGCGTGCTTGGTGAGCGTGTCCAGATCCGCCAGCACCGGCCCGATACCCGAGCCGTCACCCTGGATGACCCGCAGCAGGTTGGTGCCGAACTGGTTCAGTTGAGCCGGATCCAAGGTGTCGAACATCGGCTTGAAGCCGTTGAACAGCTTGGACACATCGAAGCTCGGGATCGTCCGCTCCACCGGAATGGTCGCTCCGGCAGCCAGTTTCGCTCCGCCCTGCCCCTCGGTGAGCAACTCGACGTACCGCTGTCCGATGAGGTTCTGATAGCGCACCGCTGCCTTGGTGTTGTCGTACACAGGCCGCGTCCGATCCACCGTGAAATGCACCCGCGCCCGAGTACCGTCCAGCGACACCGACTCCACCTTGCCGACGGCGACGCCGGACATGCGCACCGAGTCGCCAGCGAAAAGCCCGGAGACATCGGTGAACACCGCATCATAGGTGACCTTGTCACCGGGAATCGGGGTGCGCAGCGCCGTCACGATGAAGGTGGTGCAGGCGGCCACGACCACCAGGAAGGCGGTGAGCTTGAGCGCCGATTTGGTGATGTCGCTCATTTCGCCCCTCCCGCCAGCGAATCGGCCAGGTACGGCATGGTTTTCGCGATCAGCTCGAGCTGCAGCTGGACCCGGCCGTCCACCACCGGCAAAGCGCCGTCCATGGCCTGCAGCAGATTCGGCACGCGGTTGTAGGCCGGGGCCACCGACCCCACCGATACACTGATCGGCACCGCCAGGTCCAGAATGCTGTCGAGGATCTTCTCCAGATCCGGGTTGTTCTGCTGCAGGAGATTCGAAAGCCCCACCAGCACCGTGTCGTTCACGCCATTGGTGGACTTGTTGGTGCGCGCCTGGTTCTCCGGATCGCCGAAGTAGGCGCTCTGCTCGAGCACGGCCAGGATGGCGTGCCCGGCCGAGGGGGTCAGGTCCCGGAACGCCCCGGTCATGTCCCCGCCGATGCGCAGGTAGTGGGCCAGGGTGTTCTGCCGGCCGTCGGCCAGCAGCTTCGCGGTCGCGAAGAACGACTGCAGTACCGGGCCCATGCTCGGGGCATTGTCGAGCAGCAGGTCGAACAGTCGGTGCACCGCAGCCGAATCCAGCACCTGGGTCAGGCGCGCGGCGCGCCGGAAGACCCCGGCCACGGTGGCATTGGTGGCGTTCGCCCCGATCTGCAGCACCGTGTGCTCGCGCAGCTTCCTGCCATCGGTGCCCGGCACCAATTCGATGGCGCTGGAACCGAACACGTTCGACGAGGTGAAGCGTGCGCTGACGTCGTCGGTGAGGGCGCCGGCCTGGCGGCGTTCGATCGCGAGATCGATGCGCTGATGCCCGTAGCCGACGGTCTCGACCTTCTCGACGGTGCCGATGGCATAGCCGCGGAACTTCACCTCCGCGCCCGGCGCCAGGCCCTCACCCAGCGTCGTGGCGTCGACGGTGACCTCGAACCGGTCCGAGAAACCGCCCCGCGCATTGGAACTCACGATAATCGTCACAGTGACGAGCACGATGGCGACCACCAGGCCGCGCGCCCGCAACATCCAGGGACCGGCGCTACGGCCGGAATAGTCCTTGAACACGGCCATGTTTCACCCCGAGATCCGGATACCGACATCCAGGCCCCAGATCACGATCGTGAGGATCATGTCCAGGATGACCACCAGCACCAGGCTGGCGCGAATGGCCCGGCCCGAGGCCCGGCCCACGCCCTCCGGGCCGCCCGAGGCGTAGAAGCCCTGGTAGCCGTGGATGAGAATGATGACAACCACGAAGATCGTCGCCTTGACCAGCGAGGCCAGCACATCGCCGGGCTGCAGGAAGGCGTCGAAATAGTGGTAGTAGGTGCCCGAGGACTGCCCGTGCAGCACATTCACCACGGTCGCGCACGACAGGTACGACAGGATCAGCGTGAGCAGGTGCAGCGGCACGATGGTGATCACGCCCGCGATCACGCGGGTGGTCACCACGAAGGGCATGGGCCGGATGCCGATGGCCTCCAGCGCGTCGATCTCCTCGGCGATGCGCATGGCCCCGATCTCGGCCGTCATGCGGCAACCCGCCTGGGCCGCAAAGCCGATGGCCGCCACCATGGGCGCCATCTCGCGGGTATTGGCGTAGGCGGAGACGAACCCGGTGAGCGGGCCCATGCCGACCATGTTCAGCGCGGTGAAACCCTCCACCCCGATGGAGCCGCCGACCGCGATGCCCAGGAATGCCAGCACCGCGACGGTGCCGCCGCCGACGATGATCGCCCCGGAGCCCCAGGTGATGTCGGACAGGATGAGCATGGTCTGGCGCCGGTAGATCCGCAGCGTGTGCGGGATGGCGGCGAGCACCTCGTAGACGAAAGTCGCCTGGTGGCCCAGTGATTCGAAGACGGACAGGGGCGCCTGCGCGCTCGCGCCGATGCCCCGGCCCGCCGTCCCGAGCGGCGTGTATCTGGCTGGCACCTGTGTCATCAGCCCACCTGCGTCGGGATGAACATCGAAACCAGCTGGGTGATCACCAGATTCACGCCGAAGGCCGCGATCACGCCGATCACCACCGCGGCGTTCACCGCATTGGCCACCCCGCGCGGGCCGGCCGTGGCCTCGAGTCCGCGCTGACAGGACACCACCAGCACCATCACCCCGAACACGATCGACTTCGCGATGGCAACCCACAGGTCGGTCAGCTTGGCGAAGGCCGCGAACGCGGACAGGTAGGAGCCGGGCGTCACGCCCTGGAAACCGACGGCGATCACGTAGCCGGTGAACACGCCCATGAAGATGATCAGCATGCACAGCAGCGGCGTGAGCGCGATCATGGCGGCCAGCCGCGGCGCGACCAGCCGGCGAACCGGGTCTATTCCCATGACGCGCAAGGCATCCACTTCGTCGCGAATGGTGCGCGCACCCAGATCCGAAGCGATGGCCGACCCGGCCGCGCCGCCCAGCAGCAGCGCGGTCACCATGGGCGCGCCCTGCCGGATCACGCCCAGGCCGCCGGCCGCGCCGGACACCGAACTCGCGCCCACCTGCTGGGTCAGGCTCCCCACCTGCACCGCCACGATGACGCCGAACGGAACCGACACCAGCACAGCGGGAATCGCCGTCACGCTGACGATGAACCAGCCCTGCTGTAGCGTGTCACGCCACGGATGGCGCAGTGTGACGATGTCGACGACCAGGAACCGGAACGCCGCGCTCGCCAGCTGAATGGTGCGTCCGAATGTCCGCAGCCCCGAGAGAACGAATTCGATTGCCTGCCGTACCAACGGTTCCGGCCCCCGAACAGCCTTGTCGACCAATGTTCACCACCCCACAGCCCCACTGTTGGTCGATGCCGACCGGCCCCTCTGCTGACCGGTTCGAACTGACCGAGACAGTAATACAGATTTCGGACTGACGTGTCAGTCTTCACGGAATTACTCGCAGGCTTGACAGGGGGCCACCGGGCGGGGAAAGATGCGCGCGCCGCGCGAATAGCATGTCCTACCAGCAGGTTTCAGCAATAAGTCGGCAAATGCGAAATGCCGCTGAACCATTCGACTGGTCCAGCGGCATTTCGGATTTTGCGGGCGATTAGCTCAACTGCGGGCGTATGCCCTCACGACTGTCCGGACAGTGCGACCGCCTCGGCCAGCGGCCGGGATTCGTCCACGCAGGCACCGGGATCCAGCACCGCGCCCCGCCCGATCAGGTCCTTTGCCGCCCGGAACTCCGCCGGCCGGGCAATGGCCACCGCACCGATCGCGCGGCCCTCGCGCAATGCGAGCACCGTCGCGTCCCCCGCCTCGACCCGACCCCGCACCACCAGCTCGCCACCAGCGTGGATTACGCCTGCGAACTGCACGTTCCGGCCATACTGCACCGACCAGCCCCAGGGGACCTCGGCAGCCGCGGCGGGCAATCCCAGCATCGATCGGGCCGCCGCCGCACCCTGGGACTGGGCGCTGTTCCAATGCTCCTCGCGCCGATACCCGCCCGACACGGGATCGAATCGGGCCACCGCGTCACCGGCCGCATAGACCCCGGGCACGGATGTCCGATAGTGCTCGTCCACCCGAATCCCGTCACCCACCGCGAGCCCGGCAGCCGCAGCGAGCCGAGTGTCCGGGACAGATCCGATCGCGACCAGCATCGCGGCCGCCGTCCAGGTGCTGTCATCGGCGGCCACGGCGACCACCTCCGCACCATCCTGGGCGAGATGCGTCAGCCGGACGTCGGTGTGGATCGCCACCCCGTTGTCCGCGTGCAACTTCCGGAGATAATCGCCGATCGCCCGTGGCGCGACGCGCTCCAGCGGCACGGCCGCCGCGTCCAGCACCGTGACCTCCGCACCCAGCCCCCGCGCGGTTGCCGCGACCTCGCACCCGATCAGCCCGGCCCCCACGATCAGCAGCGACCCGCCCTGCGCGATCGCCTCCCGCAAGACCTCCGCATCCGCCCGGCCGCGCAGCGTGTGGATCCGCTCGCCCGTGTCGGGACGCCGTCCCCCGATCTCGACACCCCCGCGGTCGAGATCGGGGCGGATCGGCGTGGCAGCCATCGACAATGCGCGCGGCCGGGCTCCGGTGGCCAGTAGAAGGGTGTCGTAGCCGATCGCCGTGCCGTCGGCCAGCCACACCAGCGCCGGGCCCGGGTCGATCGATTCGACCGTGGTGCCGGGGCGCAGGTCGATCCGGTGGGTGTGCCAGAAGTCCGTGGGCTGCAACAGGGTCCGGCGGTCCTCGACGGTTCCGGCGAGGAGTTCCTTCGACACCATGGGGCGGCGGTACGGATGTCCGGGTTCCGCGCCGAGCAGCACGATCTCGCCGGTGTAGCCCTCGGTGCGCAGGGTGCGGGCTGCGGTGGCACCCGCGACGCCCGCGCCCACGATGACGATGCGGCCGCTCACGCGCGGCTGACCTCGACCATCTCGAAATCGCTCTTGGCGGCACCGCAATCCGGGCAGGACCAGTCGTCGGGGATGTCGTCCCAGCGGGTGCCGGCGGCGATGCCGTCCTCGGGCCAGCCCAGGGCCTCGTCGTATTCGAAGCCGCACTGCAGGCAGCGGAAGAGTTTGTAGTCGCTCATGAGTGGTGTCCTGTCGAGGTGGAAGTGGGTTCGAAATCGATCTTTTCGCGTACCCCGCAGTCGGGGCAGCACCAGTCGTCGGGGACGGCGGACCAGGGGGTGCCGACCGGGAAGCCTTCCCGCGGAGCGCCTTTCGCCTCGTCGTAGACGTAATCGCAGACCGGGCAACGGTAGGAGGACATCACGCCACCCCGTACTTCGCCAGCACGCGCGCCCGCCTGCGGGGCTGGATGTTCACCTTGGTGATGTCGCCCGAATAGTGCTCGAGCACCCGGTGATCCATCACCCGCCGCCACAGTGGCGGGAAGTAAGCCAGCGAGATCATGCTGGCGTAGCCGCTGGGCAGGTTCGGCGCGCCGTCCATACTGCGCAGCGTCTGATAACGGCGGGTGGGATTCGCGTGATGATCGCTGTGCCGCTGCAGGTGGTACAGGAAGATATTCGTGACGATGTGGTCGGAGTTCCAGCTGTGCTCCGGGGTGCACCGCTCGTAGCGACCGCTGGCGGTCTTCTGACGCAGGAGGCCGTAGTGCTCGAGGTAGTTGACGGTCTCGAGCAGGGTGAAACCATAGATCGCCTGGATCACCAGCCAGGGCAGCACCGCCGGGCCGAAGACCGCGGCCAGCACGCCCCACAGCACCACCGACATCAGCCAGGCATTGAGCACGTCGTTGCGAATCGTCCACGGGCGCTTGCCCAGTCGCTCCAGTCGCTTGGCCTCCAGCTCCCACGACGACCGCAGGCTGCCCCACACGCTGCGCGGCAGGAAGGACCAGAAGGTCTCGGCGAAGCGGGCGCTGGCCGGATCCTCGGGCGTCGCGACCCGCACGTGATGGCCGCGGTTGTGCTCGATGTAGAAGTGGCCGTAGAACGTCTGGGCGAGCGTGATCTTCGACAGCCAGCGCTCCAGTTCGTCCTTCTTGTGGCCGAGTTCGTGCGCGGTGTTGATGCCGACGCCGCCCATGACACCCATGCTCAGCGCCAGGCCGATCTTGGAGACCACGCCGAGGCCGCCGTCGATGCCCAGCCAGGACAGGTCGCTCGCGGTCCACAGGTAGCAGGCGACGGTCAGACTCAGCAGCTGGAAGGGGATGTAGGTGTAGACGCAGTACCGGTAGTACTTGTCGTTCTCCAGGTACTCCATCACCTCGTCGGGCGGGTTCTGGCCGTCCGGGCCGAAGAAGCGGTCCAGCACCGGCAGCAGCCCGTACACCAGCAGCGGGCCGATCCACCACCAGACCGGGGCGACGACCGACCAGCCGAGTTCGTTGAACGCCCACACCAGCACCATCGCCACGAACAGGGCAGTCGGGGGTACGAGACCGAACAACCACAGATACCGCTTGCGGTCACGCCACTGGGGGCGGGCCGAAGCCTCCGGCTCCCGGCTGCGTTCAACTCGAGAACGAGACGTCGTCATTGCCGCACTCCTTGTATTTACACTTTCCGAAGAACTGTATTCATTAGATACACTGTGATCCAGTCTGTCAACGACGGGACGAAAGTTGAGCTCATGTACCATCAGGACGTGGTTGAAGCGCCGAACTTCCAGACAGAGATGCGGCAGTTGCTGCGCGAGCGGATCATCGACGCGGGCCGGCGGATAGTCATCACCGAGGGCTGGGGCGCGGTGAACATGTCGCGGCTGGCCAAGGAGGTCGGCGTGAGCCGGCCGGTGCTCTACAAGGAATTCGCCAACAAGCACGAGCTGGCCGAAGTGGTGATCCAGCAGGAGGTCGACGGCTTCCTGGTCGGCATCGCCGAGAGCCTGGCCGCGCATCCCGCGGACGTGGCGGCCGGCATGACCCAGGCGGTCGACTACACGCTGCGGACGGGCGCCGACAACACCCTGCTCAAGGCGGTACTGGCCGGTCGGTCGGAGACCGACACCGCGCTGCTGCCGGTGCTGATGACCGAGACCGAGCCGGTCCTGGGCCGCGCGATCACCGCGGTCTCGGGCGCGCTTCGCACGCAGTACGGGCTCGACGATATGAGCGATGCCGAGCTGACCTCGATGTCGGAGGTCTTGGTCCGGCTCGCCCTGAGCCATCTGTTCCAGCCGACGGGCCCGATCGACCGGGCCGTCGACCAGATCCATCGGGTGATCGTCGGCGCCTTCGGCGCGGCGCTGGAATAGGCTGCCGCGCAGGCGGATCGGGCTGTCTCGCCGCGTCGGGGCGAAATCAGGTCAGGCGCGCGGCGAGCCTGGTGGCGTTCATGTGAGCGATGGCCTCGATGCTGACCATCGGGTTCACGCCGGAGGCGGTCGGGAAGCAGGAGCCGTCGGCCACCACGATATTCGGGACGTCCCAGGTGACACCGTCGGGATTGGTGGCCGAATCCCCGGGTGAGCCGCCCATGCGGGCCGAGCCCATGATGTGCAGCGCGCCCATCGAGCACCGGCCCGGCGCATAACCGGCCGCGGCGGCCTGCGCGGCGAACTCCCCGTGTGAACCGCTCGCGCCGGGCTCGTAGCCGACGCCGGCCTGATGGCCGGAGAAGATCCGCTCCGCCCCGGCCGCCTCCAGAATGCGTGCGGCATTCACGATTCCGGTGTGCATGTGGGCGGCGTCGCGGGCGGAGATCCGGTAGCGCACCACCGCCTCACCCCGGCGGTCGGTCTCGACCGAGCCGTGGTCGCGGTCGCGGGTGATCACGCCGACGGCCACGGTATTTGCGAGCTTCAGCATGCGGTCGCGATGGGTGACCGCGCCGGTCCAGGCCTGGAAACCGACCGACATGCCCGGGGTCATGGGGCCGGTCTCGTAGATGACGCCGTATCCGTTCCCGTCGAGGTCACGGTCCTGCTTGGAATACCGGGTCTGCATGCCGCCCTCCCAGGGGCGGATATCCTCGTCGAAGACCCCGAAAACCGCTGTGGCCGGGTGCAATCGGAGAAAGTCGCCGATATTGCGGTTACCCAGGCCGGAACGGCGCAGCAGGGCGGGGGTCTGGATGGCCCCGGCGGCGACCACCACCGCGCGGGCCCGCACCCAGACCGAACGCCCCTCGGCCGTCACGGCTTCCACGCCGGTGGCGCTGCCATTGGCGACCACGATGCGCCGCACATCGGTGCCCACGAACAGGCGCGCGCCCGCCGCGGCCGCGTCCGCCAGCCAGGTCTTGACCACCGACTGCTTCGCGCCGATCCGGCAGCCGAAACCGCAACGCCCGCATTCGATTCCGGCATCGCAGTGGGTGACATTGCGGGGCAGCGGCTCGACGTGCCAGTCCAGCTTGCGCAGGCCGCGCTCGAGAATCTCGTCGCGGTGCGAGGCGGGTGAGTGATCGAGGTTCACCCCGAGACGCGAGACCACGGCCTCGAGGGCGTCGGTGTACTCCTGCTCGGCGAACTGCCGTGCGCCCAACTTGGCCCATTCCGCGCGGACATCGTCCGGGGTGCGGAAGGAGGTGGTCCAGTTGACCACCGTGCCGCCGCCCAGCGCGGTACCCGCGACCAGCCCGAGCTGACCTTCGGCGGTGGCGGCCGGGCCAGGGGCGTACAGCTTCAGGAAGCCTTCCTTCTCCCCGATGCCGAAATCCGGATCGTCGTAGTACTCACCGCGTTCCAGCACCACCACGTCGAGCCCGGCCCCGGCCAGCACCGCCGCGGCCGTGCCGCCGCCCGCGCCCGACCCGATGACGACCACATCGCACACGACGGTGGTGTCGGCATCCGGACGCTGCGGGCTGAGCCCGCGCTGCGCGCCCTCGACCGGTCCGAAGGCGGGCGGAATGCCGATCCGATCCCACACCGGATTGATCCCGGTGGGCCCGGGCGTCAAGTAATAGGAGGTGACCGCCGCCCCCTTCAATGCCTGGAACAGCGCGCGCTTCTGTTCGAGCCGCGAATTGGCCATCCCCAGCAGCCACCGCTCGCGGTCCTCGGCGCTCAGCCGCGAGAACTTCCGCCAGCCCGCGCCGTTGAGCAACCCGAACAGCCGTGAATCCCATACGCGCATCAGCAGTTCGAACTGCCGCCGTTCCGCCTCCCGCGGATTGCGCCCGAGCAGTTCGGTCACGGTGTCGACCACCCCCAGCTCGGAGGCCGCCGGCAGGTCACCCCCGTCCCCCGGCGCGAAGCTGTCACACACCATTCCGAGTACGGCACGCCACGCCGCGTCTGAAGCCATGCCGCCATCATGCGCCACACCCCCGCCGCTGTCCCGGCAAATGCGGCACACCGCCCTCACTTGTGTCGCCGGAATCCGGTTACCCTCGAATCGCCCCATCCGTTCGAACCGGTCAGGACCACGCGTGACACTCGATCAGAACTGGGATCGCATCCGCGACACCGTATCCCGCGCCGGACACTGCGCGATCGCCTCGGTGAATGCGGACGGTTCGCCGAATGTCACGCCGATCGGCACGGTGTTCCTGGGCGACACCGGGACCGGGTTCTATTTCGATCAGTACACCGAGGCGCTGGCCCGCAACCTGGACGCCGATTCCCGGGTGTGCGTGCTGGCCGTGGACAGCAGTCCGCTGTTCTGGTTCCGGTCTCTACTGACGGCGCGCTTCCCCGCCCCGCCCGGGGTCCGCCTCTACGGCACGGTGGGCGCGAAACGACCCGCCACCGACGAGGAACTGCGGCAGGTGCGGAATCGGGTGCGAATTCCCGTGCGCCTCAAAGGTGGCCGACTGCTGTGGTCGGATTTCAGCCACGTTCGGGATCTCACCTTCACCGACTATCGACCGGTTCGGTACCCGCACATGATGTCTCATCTCTGGCAGTAGTTGGGGGCCGAGCCGGTTCGCCGGGTTGGCACGATTCGACACTTCTCTGCAGGCGTCGGGCGTGCGAAAGTTGCTCGGCGAGTGGTGCGGATACCGACTCCGTGAGGTGAGGGCATGATGATCGCGTTGTGGGTGGCGCTGCCTTATGCCGCCATGCTGTCGTGCGCGGTCGGGCATGTCTGGCGGTATCGCCGCGATGGGTTCCGCGGGTATCTGTATGGGCCGCACATCGATCGAGCGCAGCGGGCCGGAATCGCGGCGGTGCGTGCCGGCTTCCCGCTCGTGTTCCTGGTACGGGTGGTGGAAATGCTTGCGTCCGGGCCGCATTCGCGACCCGGCCACGGTATCCAGCTGGTGCTGGCAGCCATTCAGGTCGTGGCCGTGCCGGTGACCATCGCGGGCGTGGCGCTCATCCTGATTCCGCCGCTGATCGACGCCGATGTCCGGCAGCGGGTGACCCCGGTGGACCGCATCACGCTGCCGCTGCTGGCGGCGGCGCTCATGTCGGCCGTGCTGGTGACCTTCGACGGCGGGTCCACCGACGGCCGATACCGCACCGCCGAAACGCTTTTCACCTGGGCGCGCTCGCTGATCGCCCTGCATCCGGAACCGGCGGTCATGAGCCACGCCCCGATCCTGTACCAGGCGCGTGGACTCATCGTGGTGCTGATCATCGCGGTCTGGCCCTACACCCGCCTGGCCGGCATCCTCACGGTCCCCGTGGTACGCGTCGTCCGCCAGGTCGCCGCCGCCCCCTATCGGTCGGCGCCGTCGGTCTGATCCTCGCGGACCGCGATTTCCGAGAAGTTGCTCCCGTTTTCTGAGTAATTCGAGTAATGCGGTACTCAGGGTACGGCCGCCGGGGATGGCAACACTCGGGCAATGGCGCGCATTTCCTCAGCCATTCCAGCCGGGACAAATGGGGCCGGGGGCCGAACAGATCGCTCTGCTGCATGACAGCGATCCCGGTGCCCGGGGGTCCGCCCGTCGAATTCGCGAGCAAGGAGCCTGCGGCGGCTGCGGCGCGGCTTGCGCGAGGCGCGGTGTCGTGTCCGGCAGCTCGGACGGCACTATTCGACTCTGGGATGCGGTATCCCGGCAGCCGATCGGCAACCCGCTGATCGGGCATCGCAGCGGCGTCAAAGGCGTTGGCTTCAATCCTGGCGGACGCGAGGTGCTCTCGGTCGGGGCCAGATCGACGACTACTACCGGCCGATGGCCCGCCGGTACACGCAGCGCACGGCACGCTGGCGCCGGTTGACGATAGCCCTGGGCATGGCGACCGCGCTGATCGCGGCCGCCGCCGCCACCCCGGGCACCGGACCCACCGCCCTGGCGCCCTGGTCGCGGTCCTCACCACGGCCACCGCCAATATCGCCGCCTACCTGACCGCCCAGCGCTACGACTACCTGGCCTTGACCTACCTGGCCGCCGCCCACCACCTGCAGAGCCTCGCCGACGACCGCGCCACAAGTGTGATCACCGACTGGCCCGCCTTCGACCGCCTGGATGGCCAAGTGGTCCGAACAGGACAGCGCCCGTTGAGAATCGGCCCGCGCCAACGGTGTGATCGTCCCGGCCCGCGGACCCCGGGCCGCTAGAGTCGGGCTCGACACGGTTGCCGGTCCCGACCCACGCCCGAGGGAGCCACCGACATGCACGATGACCGCCGGTTGATCGAAGACAGGCTCGGGCGAGTGCTCGACCGCATCGTCCCCGCCGTCTATCCGGAATCGGTGCCGCTGCGGGCTTCGATCTGGGCGGCGCCGGGCGAACCGGTGGCGGTCGCCGAGGGGCTGGCCGCGCCCCGGACGCCGACCGGGCCGGGCGCCCGCTGGGGTGCGCCGTGGGGCACCAGCTGGCTCACCGTCGAAGGGACGGTGCCGCCGAGCTGGGCCGGCCGGACCGTCGAGGCGATCATCGATCTCGGGTTCGACCAGGGCATGACCGGATTTCAATGCGAGGGCCTGGTGTATCGTGCCGACGGGGCCCCAGTGAAGGGGCTGCATCCGCGGAATCGGTGGGTACGCGTGGCGGCGCCCGCGGCCGGGGGCGAGCAGGTGCTGCTGCATGTGGAGGCGGCGTCCAATCCGGTCATCCCGTTCTTCGGGCCGACCGCGCTCGGCGATCGGGAAACCGCCGGGACCGAACCTCAATACCGTTTGGGCCGTATGGATCTCGCGGTGTTCGACGAGGAGGTCTGGCAGCTGGTGCAGGACCTCGAGGTGCTCGGGGAACTCATGCACGAGATGCCGGAGGATCCCGCGCGGCGCTACGATATCGTGCGGGCCATCGAGCGCGCACTCGACGCCATCGACCTCCAGCACGTGAACGCGGGCGCGAGCGCCGCCCGCGCCTGCTTGGCCGAGGCGCTGGCCCAGCCCGCCATTCCCTCGGCACACCGCATCTCCGCGGTCGGGCACGCGCATATCGACACGGCCTGGCTGTGGCCGTTGCGCGAGACGGTGCGCAAGGTCGCGCGGACCGCCGCCTCCATGACCGCCCTGCTCGACGACGACCCCGACTTCATCTTCACCATGTCCCAAGCGGCGCAATACGACCTCCTCAAACAGCACCGGCCCGAGATCTACGCGCGAGTCAAGGCGGCGGTGGCCGAGGGGCGGTTCGTGCCGGCCGGCGGCATGTGGGTGGAGTCGGATACCAACATGCCGGGCTCCGAGGCCATGGCGCGGCAGTTCGTGCACGGTAAACGGTTCTTCCTCGCGGAGTTCGGCATCGAGAACGAGGAGGCCTGGCTGCCCGACACCTTCGGCTTCGCGGCCGGGCTGCCGCAGATCATCAAGGCGGCGGGCTCCAGATGGCTGCTGACACAGAAGATCTCGTGGAGCCAGACCAACCAGTTCCCGCACCACACCTTCCTGTGGGAGGGCATCGACGGAACCCGCATCTTCACCCACTTCCCGCCCGTCGACACCTACAACTGCTCGATGCGGGGCCGCGAAATCGCCCATGCGGCACGGAATTTCAAGGAGAAGGGGCGGGCGACCCGGTCGCTCGCACCGACCGGATGGGGTGACGGCGGCGGCGGAACCACCCGCGAGATGGTCGCCAAAGCCGCCCGCATGCGCGATCTCGAGGGCGCGCCCACGGTCCGGTGGGACCGGCCCGCCGACTTCTTCGCCGCGGCCGAGGCCGAATACCCGAATCCGCCGGTGTGGGTGGGCGAGCTGTACCTGGAGCTGCATCGCGCGACCCTGACCAGCCAGGCCAGGACCAAGCAGGGCAATCGGCGCAGTGAGCATCTGCTGCGCGAGGCCGAACTGTGGGCCGCCACCGCGGCCGTGCGGACCGGGTTCGAGTACCCCGCCGCCGAGCTGGACCGGCTCTGGAAAACCGTACTGCTGCACCAGTTCCACGACATTCTGCCGGGCTCCTCGATCGCGTGGGTGCATCGGGAGGCCGAGCGCACCTATATCGAGGTCGCCGCCGAACTGTCGGCGATCATCGAACGCGCACAGTGGGCCCTGGGCGGCGCACGGTCGGGGCCGAACGTCTTCAACCCGGCGCCACACGCCTGGCGCGGAATTCCCGCCGGTGGCGCGGCGGCCGAGGAGCCGGGCCGGGACTGCACCGTGGCCGAGCGGACCGGCGGCGGGTTCGTGCTGGCGAACGGCCTGGTGCGGGCCGAGGTGGACGCGCGCGGACTGCTGGTGTCGCTGTACGACATCGAGCACGACCGGGAGACCCTGCCGCCGGGTGCGGCGGCGAACCTGCTGCAACTGCACCAGGACTACCCCAACTCATGGGATGCCTGGGATGTCGATCGCTTCTACCGCAACAGCGTCACCGACCTGGCCGGCGTCGACTTCCTTGCGGCGGAGACGGAGTCACCGGCATCGGTCGCGGTTCGCCTCGGGCGGTCCTTCGGGTCCTCGACGGTCGAGCAGACCCTCACCCTGCGATCGAACGACCCGGCCCTGGAGATCGCCACCTCCGTCGACTGGCACGAGACGGAGAAATTCCTCAAACTCGCGTTCCCCCTGGACATTCACGCGGACCGCTACGCGTCGGAAACCCAGTTCGGTCACCTCTTCCGCCCCACCCACACCAATACCAGCTGGGAGTACGCCAAGTTCGAGGCGTGCAATCACCGCTTCGTCCACCTGGCGGAACCCGGCTGGGGCGTGGCCCTGGTCAACGATTCCACCTACGGCCACGACCTCACCCGCGCGGTCCGGCCGGATGGGGGCGCCACCGTGACCGTGCGCGCCTCGCTGCTGCGTGCGCCGCGGTTCCCCGACCCCTGGACCGACCAGGGCACCCACCATTTCCGGCACGCCCTGGTCCCGGGCGCCTCGATCACCGATGCGGTCCGGGCGGGATACCGAATCAATCTGCCGCCCTTCACACCCGGCGTCGCCGAGCCGGTCGCCCCACTGGTTACCATCGACAACGACGATGTGGTGACCAGCGCCGTCAAACTCGCCGACGACGGATCCGGCGATGTGATCGTGCGCGTCTACGAGGCCGGTGGCGGTCGCGCCTCGGCGCTACTGACCCCCGAGTTCGCGACCACCGGCTACCACTGCTGCGACCTGCTGGAGCGACCACTGCCCGGTGAGACGACCGCGACGCCGGAGGGCCGCGGAATTCGATTGCGACTGCGGCCTTTTCAGCTGGTGACTCTCCGCTTCGGCCGTCGGTGACGCCATTTCGTTCCGAACTCCGAAAACCCATGTCCCACAGCCGACATGACTTATTCAGGTCGACCGCACATAGTTGAATCGCCGACCGCTCTGATCGAGCGAACTGAAATTCCCGACCACAGTCCCGGGCCCCGGGCAGATGAAGGCAGTACTCTTCACCATCGCCGTCCGATTTCCCGGCCGCGCGACATCCTCGCCACTGTCGGTCAAACGTAGAGTGGCCGAGAATCCGCCGGACGGAATGACCGTGTAGATGCCCTCACCGTTCCCGAGCCTGGCACTGCGGAAAGCGATTCCGCCCGTGCCGTCGAAACTCAGCACATTCGTGGAGTCCTCCGCCGCGGCGAACTCACCGCGATAGTCCCCGAGGCTCGCCCCGCACGATCCCGCGGCGATGCCGGCGGGCGCGGTGGCGGTCAGTGCGGCGGAAAAGGCCAGCGTGAGCGCCCCGGCGATGGCAATCCTCGAACCCGGCCCAGCGGTCATTCGGCTTCCTCCCGGTCGGACAACCCGGGTAGTGAACAATAGAATCGGGCAAATCTCCCGCAGACACGCCAGTTCGTCATCGAAACGTGCGCTGGTACGGCCCGTAAACCAATAGTCTGAATACGATCTATTCCGACCGATCAGTCTTTTTGCGCCGCAGCCGAATTCACAATCCTGAACATATGATCAGCAGGTCGGCGACATTCCGAGGCGACGTAGCCTCCCACGAATTGCATTGAGCTGGTTGTACCGTCGCATTCCATGACACGAAAGAAAGCCATCGGCCTGCTCGTGAGTGCATTCGTTTGTGCAGCCGTGTTCACCATGAACCCCTCCGCGGCGTGGGGTTCGGGTGACATCGGGACGCCCGATCCCGGAGCAGGGGCAGGGGCTCCCCACTCGTCAGTTCCCGCCGGCAATGTCCCGGCGGCACCGGCGCCGGAAAGGATCGTTCCGGTCCCGCCGCCCGCCGGTGGATTCCTCTGCCCGACTGCCTGACACATTCCCACGTCCGTCCACCCGTCCACTCCGGCTCGCCTCGTGCCGTAGCCCACGCGAGAAAGGCCTCCGGCACGAGCGGCTTCGGCCCTGGGGAATGCCGCCGCCGAGATCGAATCCGGCCGCAGTCACCCGATCAGGCCGCAATCGCCGAGGAGAGCTGCCGCAATGCGAGCTGCGGATCAGCGACATCCACGACCAGGCGGGTGATCTCCGACCCCGCCAGATCGATCAGCACGCCCTGACCGTCGAAACGCGTATCCCAGAACTCTTTCCGGCCCTTGCCCCGGAAGATGCCGGCGGCGATCACGCCCGGGAAGAACGTACCCGGCGCCCGCACCCACGGCGGGCGCAGATCCACCGGCGCGGGCGCGAGGGCGGTGACCTGCGACAGGTCGAAGCTCACGTGATCACGCAGCGCGAGCAGCCGATGAGCGCCGGTGACCCGCACCGTCGCAGTGGTTCCGGTGACCTCGATTTCGACCATTCCGCACCTCACGCGCTCGCCCGACACTGTTTCCGTCATCCACAGTGCCGGGCGATGCTGGTCGTAGCCTGAGCGTTTCCTGGCTCTTCTCTCAGGCTTTCACACTGCGGCCGGACGCCGTCCCGGCCGGTCCGCACGCCTTTCCGGTCAGCTCCGCGACCATGCGCTTCGCCTGCGCCAGCGCCTCCGCGCGCACCTCCTTCACCTCGGCCCTGCTGAGGCGCGGGAACGGCTGCTGCCCGGCGCGCGCCCGGGCCACCGACGCGACCCGCACACTCTGCTCGGCCCGGGTCCGGGCCTGGTCCAGCCGGCCGGCGATCATCTCGGCGAGGACGTTGTTGTTCGACATCGTTGTTCTCCTTGTTCCGGTGCCGGAGCTGGTGTTTCCGGCTACGAGAAGAACAATGACGCCCGCCGCTGACGAGCCACCGACAGCCCGCTGACCACGGCCGCGGAGGCCGCTGTCAGTCGGCAGGGAGGGTGACGCCGTCCTCGGCGGCCTTGGCGGCCACCTCCGCGGGGAAGATATTGCGGAACAGGTACAGGTCGCGGCCGAGCTTCCAGCCGGGGGCCAGGGCCACCGCATAGCGCTCGAAATAGCCGAGCTGCTTGCCCATCATGACCAGCTGCTGCGGGCCCGACGTGCCGCGGCGCTTGCCGAATTCCAGCAGGCGGGCCGAGACCACGCCGAGGTCGAGCTTGTCGAGGCTGCCCGAGAGCACCGGGCCCAGGGCCACGGCGAGCTGGCGGCCGATGGTGGCGTCGTCACCGCTGTCGTCGGCGACCAGATCCAGTGCGCGCAGGGCGCGGGCGACCGGGCGGAAGTCGTTGTCGATGGAGCTGGCGTAGAACAGGGCGCGCACGAACTCGCGCCACTCGGACTCCATCCGGCCGACGATGCCGAAATCGAGCATGGCGACCCGGCCGTCGTCGAGCAGCCACAGGTTGCCGGCGTGCACGTCACCGTGGAAGAGGCCGTGCACCGCGACCGATTCCATCCACGCCTTCACCAGGCGGCGGATCAGCAGCTCCGGTTCGGGGTGCGCCGCGCGAATATCGTCGAAACGGTCCAGGGGCATGCCGCGCATGCGTTCCATGCACAGCACCCGGGGCGCGCAGTACTCCCAATACACCTCGGGCACGGCCACGTTGGTGTTGTCGCCGAAGGCCGTCAGATGGTCGCGGGCGCGGGTCTGGTTGTCGGCCTCGATGAGGAAGTTCAGCTCGGCGACGGTCGCCTCGTACAGATCCCGCACCACCGCCTGCGCATTGGCGACGCGGGCGTTCTCCGACCGCTTCTCCAGGGTGCGGGCCAGCCGCATGGCCGCGCGCAGATCCACGATCATGCGGCGGGCGATCTCGGGCCGCTGCACCTTCACCACCGCGGGCCGGCCATCGGCCAGTACGCAGGCGTGCACCTGTGCGATGGAGGCCGCCGACAGCGGCTCGTCGTCGAACTCGCGGAACAGCTCCGAGATCGGCTTGCCCAGATCGGCTTCGATGATGGCGCGGGCGTCCGCGGCCGGAAAGGGCGGGACGTCGTCGAGGCAGCGCAGGCAGGCATCGGCCAGCTCGCGCGGGAACGCGCCCGGCGAGGACGCGATGAGCTGGCCCAGCTTCACGAACATCGGGCCGAGCGTCTCGAAACCGTTCACCAGGCCCTCGGCCGCGGCACGCTTGCGCTTGGCGGGACGCAGGCCGCCGCGCAGCACGCTGCCCACGACCGAGCCGCCCAGTACCGCACCGACCACGGCGGTTCGCCGCCATTCCGAGAACCCGAAGGTGTCGAGGTCGGGCCGGATCACCTCGGGCGTCCCCGCTCGCACAGTCATAGGTGAGCTCACGCGCCGCAGTGTATCGCTGACATTGCTAACACCGCGGCACAGGTTACCGACACGTTCAGTAGTTTCTGGTCCGCACCGCACGGTACCGTGGTCGGTCGAGCCGTGATCCGGCTCGACACGGGCGCGTTCGGGCCCACTCTGACTGTTGGCGGAAAGGCAAGACAGAGGTAATGACGGGTACAGCGGAAAAGCTGGCAGAACTGCGCAAGCTCCTGGAGATCGCCGAAGAACCCACCGGCGAGAAGGGCATCCAGAAGCGTCTTGCCAAAGGCGTCGCCAGCGCCCGAGAACGCGTCACGATGCTGCTGGACCCGGGCAGCTTCGTCGAGATGGGCGCGCTCATGCGCTCGCCCGGCCAGCCGAATGCCCTCTACGGCGACGGCGTGGTCACCGGGCGCGGCACCGTCGACGGCCGCCCGGTCGTGGTCATTTCGCACGACTCCGGAGTGCAGGGCGGCTCGGTCGGCGAGACCTTCGGCCGCCGCGTTCGGATCGCGATGGAATTCGCGTACAACAACGCGTGCCCGGTGGTCGTGATCAACGACTCCGGCGGCGCGCGCATCCAGGAGGGCGTCACGGCGCTGGCCTGGTACGCCACCATGTGCCGGCTGCAGGAGGACCTGTCCGGCTACGTGCCGATGGTCGCGGTCATGTTCGGCAAGTGCGCGGCCGGTTCGGTGTACGGGCCGGTGAATATGGATGTGCTGGTCGCCACCGACGACTCGTACATGTTCGTGACCGGGCCCGAGGTCATCAAGGGCATCACCGGCGAGGAGATCTCCGCCGAGGAGCTGGGCGGTGCGGCCGTCCAGGCCCGCAACGGACTGCTGCACCACGTGGCGAAGACCGAGGCCGACGCCCTGCGGTGGGCGCGCGAATACCTGAGCTACCTGCCGAGCAGCTGCCTCGAGCAGCCGCCGATCATCAACCCCGGCCTGGAGCCCGAGCTCACCGACTCCGATCGCGAACTGGACCGGATCATCCCGGATTCCGATCGCCAGGGCTACGACATGCACGAGGTGCTGCTGCGCATCTTCGACGACGGCGGGTTCCTCGAGATCGGCGAGGCCGCCGCGCAGAACCTCATCACCGGATTCGCCCGCGTGGACGGCCGGCCGGTCGGTGTCATCGCCAATCAGCCGATGGTGCTGGGCGGTGCTCTGGACGCGGCATGCTCGGACAAGGGCGCGTACTTCATCCGGCTGTGCGACGCCTTCAACATCCCGCTCGTCTACGTGGTCGACACCCCAGGCGTGCTGCCGGGTCTCGAGGAGGAGCGCAACGGCGTCATCAAGCGCGGCGGCCGTATGTTCCGCGCGCTCATCGAGGCCACGGTGCCGATCGTCACCATCGTGACCCGCAAGGCGTACGGCGGCGGGTACGCGGTCATGGGCTGCAAGCAGCTCGGCGTCGACATCAATCTGGCGTGGCCGACCGCCCGCATCGCGGTCATCGGCGCGGACGGCATGGTCACCGTCACCGGTAAGAAGACCCTCGCCGCCACCCCGCCCGAGCAGCGCGAGACCGTGCGCCAGCAGATGGTGGACTTCTACAACGCGCTCATCGACAACCCGTGGGTGGCGGCCGAGCGCGGTTACATCGACGCGGTCATCGAGCCGTCGGCCACTCGTCTCGAGATCCGCAAGGCGCTGCGCCTGCTGCGCGAGAAGGACGCCGTCCGCAAGCACAACCCGCGCAAGCACAACCTGTTCCCCATCTGAGAACCGTTGCCCGCGGTCAACATTCGTTGGGCGCGGGCACACCCTGCAGGCGCTGGTCCAGCCAGCTCAGCGATTCCGGATAGCCGGTGGCCGCGGCGATGAAGTGTTCGCCGAACACGCTGCGGTAGACCGCCGGGACGCCGAGTGCGCACTGTTCCTGGTAGAGGTTCTTCGCGCCCGCGGCGGGTACCCAGAACTCCTGCTCACCGTTGTAGATGAACAGCGGTACAGGCGATTTCCTCCCGTCCATGCGGGTGATGCTGTAGATCTCGTGCGCCAGATCGCTGTCCAGCGGGTCCGGGATGTTCGCCGCGACGTCGATCGGCAGCTGCAGCACGCCCGGCACCGCGAAGACCTCACTGCACTGGCTGTTGAGCGCCGACACCGCCGCCCACTGCCCCAGATGGTTCATGCGGGCCAGGATTTCGGGCCGCTCGCGGCCGATCCCGAAGACCGCGCTCAGGAACACCCCCGAGGCCAGATTGGCGTTCATGGAGTGCGCCAGCAGGCTGAAGTCCGCGGGCACTCCGCCCAGGGCCGCGCCGACCACCACGTCGGCCAGCTCGGGCGCGTACTCGGACATGAGCTTCACCGCGCCATTGGTGGCGATGGCCCCGCCGGAGTAGCCGATCATGCCGAACCTGCTGTCGCCCAGCTTATCCGGCAGCTGATTGCGGACCGCGCGAATGGCGTCGAGGATGGCATGCCCGGCCACGATGGGCTCGGCGTAGGCCATGCGCGGGCCCTCGTGGTCGGTGATCAGCACCGCGTAGCCGCGCAGCAGCGCCAGCTGGGTGGTGGGCAGGATGTACCCGGTGAAGTTGGAGGCCCGGGAGAAGCCGTGTGCGAGCGTGTAACTGGGGTTGCAGTCGCGGCCCAGCGCGTCGATGGGCAGATTGTTGACCACCACCGGCCGCTCCCCGGGCCCGGCCCAATCGCCCACCGGCAGCACCAGACTGGCGATGCCGTAGGAGGGCTCGTCGTGAGAGTCGTTGGTGCGGTACTTCAGCTGCAGCACCTGCCGCACGGGCACAATCAGTGTGGGTGCCGCCGTGGCGGTTACGTCGCGGACCGCGACGATATCGCCCGGGTCGACGCCGTCGAGCCCGTCGGGCCAGTCGTCGACGAAGGAGTCGCCGATGGCGGCGGGCATGGCCGCGGCCCGCAGCGCCGCCAAATCCGGTGGCAGCTGGGCGGTGTCGACCAGCGGCGAGTCCGCCGGGGCCGATGCCAGGGGCGGCGCGGGGATCACCTCGTCGATCCAGTGCTGGATGTCGGGCAATGCGGGCAGGGCGGGCAGGGCGATTCCGGGCGGAGCGGGTGGGATCGCCGGTGCTCCGGTGTCGGGTGTTTGCGCGAATCCCGGTGCGGCACCGTAACCGACGATCGTGCACCATCCGATCATCAAGGCACCGGCGATATTTCGCAGGCGACGCAGCACAACACCCCCACGGATCAGAACTGTCTTCGAACGGGCCGGCCCCGGGTCTCCCGCGCGCCCGAGCCTACTGGGACACTCTGATTCGCACTCCGGACTTGTCGGTTCGACGCCACATCGAGACCGGCCCGTGCCCGGAGTGTCGTCTCTCACATCCTCCGGCGCATCACCATGTCCAGCTGCGCATTGCTGATCTGGCGACCGGCATTGGACACCGAGGTGACCATGCAGCTGCCGAAGGAGCCGATCCGGTCGAACAGTGTCGCGACGCCGACCGCCAGGCCGCGCTCGCTGAAATGGCTGTCGGCCTGCACGCCGATCTCGGTGCCCTCGGGCTGGCGGGAAAGGCCCAGCGTCATATCGGTATTGATGAACCCGATGCCCTTGTCACCCCAGTTGGTCATCATGCTGGTGGCCTCGGCCACCACCCCGACCCGCACGAACGGGGTCAGCTCCTCGCCGGTCACCACCCGGATCGGGTTCTGCCAGGTGCGTTTCCGGAGATTGTTCTCGTGCTCGGTGGGCATCGAGCTCCACACCGGCGAGTCCTCCCCGCTGTTGAACAGCGGGGTCTGCGGCAGCGGCGAGGGCGGCGCGATCTCGAGCGACGGCGGCTGCGGCTCCCGCTCCCGGTGCCACAGCTCCCCCGGCGGCTGCTCGGCGGGCTGCAGCAGCACCGCGGTGGCGCGCGCGGCCACCGTGCCGCCCTGCACCACGCTCACGTCCGCGACCCGGATCCGGCGGCCGTCGCGCACCCGCACGGTCGGGGTGGTGGTGTGCTCGAAGCGCGCCGCGCTGAACAGGTCCACGGTCAGCCGCACCGGCACGAACCCGTCGGTGGCGTGCGCGCGTTCGAGCTCGCGGGCCAGCAGGCCGGTCAGGGCCGGGCCGACCACCTGCGCCGAGGACCACTGGCTCGCCGCGAACGGCGTCGGAAAGAAACCGCCGTCCACCTCGTCGAAATACGCGGGCACATCCACCACGGCACCGGCTCCCGTCCACTCAGGTTGATCGATCCACTTCTTTTCAGAGCTAACACACACGTGAAACCGGTATCAATCCAGGGCCCGCTGGCCGGGTCGATACAGGGCCCGCCGGCCGGGCCGGCGGCGGTTCCGGATTAGCCCGTGAGACCACGGGTACGCCATCGCTATGGTCCGCACCATCGACCGGCTGCTCGGCACCCTGACGCTCACCGTGCAGGTCCTGCAGGACAACGACATTCCCTGTGCGCTCACCGGTGACTGCGCGGTCTACGCGCGCGGCGGGCCGGTCACCGGCCCGCACTCCGAGGTCGATGTGCTGCTGCTGCCCGCGGACGTGGCCCGCGGGCAGCGTCTGCTGGCCGCCGCGGGACTGCGGCCGCCGCTGCCGGCCGCCGACGCCGAGCGGACCATGCTGTACGACCGCGATATTCGCGTCGATCTGGTGTTCCGCCCCAACTACCGTCCCGTCACCGATGAACTGCTCGCCCGGGCGGAGCGGCTGCCCATCGGGTCGATCGCCGTGCCCGTGGTGACCGTCGCGGACTTCCTGGTGGACGAGCTCACCGTGCCCGATCCACAGCGGCTGGATTTCACCCGGCTGCTGCACATCGCGCGGGAATTGCGCACCCAGGTCGATTGGGGGCGGGTGCGGGCCGAAACCGCGGCCTCGCCCTATGCGCGCGCGTTCCTCGGCCTGCTGGACGATCTGGGCATCACCGACGGCCGGTGTGAGCACGGATCTACAGCGGTGTGATTCGCCCGAACCGCCTCGGGTATCCGGTCGTTATCAGCTCTGCAATACCCCGGGAGAAAGGACAGTGTTGATGCCTGTCACTCCGCCCGCCTACGACGACACCCGTAATCTCCCGGGACCGATTCTGGCCGCGGCTGGAATCGTCGCGATCGCTTTGACTTTGACGACCGCCGGGTACGGCGCACTCAGCTGGAGCGCGTTGTGCGGGCTCACCGGCGCGGTGTGTCTGCGTTTCGGAATCGGCCTGATGATCATCGAACATCGCCGGCTCAAAGCCGCGATGCGGCGAGACTCCTCCCGTCAGGGAAGAGTTTGAGCGCCTCGAGGGCCGAGTTTGATCTTCCGCTAATTCCTGGATAAATCGGAACAGTCCATTCTCGCCGGAACTTTCGATCGGAAGTACTGGAAAAGCCCTGTTCGGGGGCGATTGCAACCTTTTGCCAACCCTCGTTTCGCAAACTCATAGCACACCGAAAACTACTCTGGCGCTGCGAATTCGATGTTGCAGATGTACTTGCATCTGCGCAATGCACGGTCATAGACTCATCGTGCAAGGCACCAATAAGGGGACAACCAGAGAGCCGAGCGGTGAATCACCGGCGATTCTTCGCCCACGGTTAGCCGTCGGCCTGGCGTCAGGGGCGTTCGAATGAATCAGCCAATCAACCTCAGCCGACTCGGGTTTGCCGACAGAAGTCAGCCGGAGCAAACCTATTCACGTGAGACGGCAACCGCTTTCGTCATCCGCCAGGTCGAATCCACTGGAGCGGCCACTCGGTATGACTTCGACATCGAGCGGATCGTCACCACGGCGCACGCCATGGTGAACGACTGGGATCTGCACTGCATGCAACCGGAGGCGTTCTGGCGCATCGCCTCCAGTTTCATCAGGCAGTAATCCGAATCCGGCCGTGCCGCAGGCCGACTCGTCAGGTCGACGGCACGCTGATAGGGGCCCCGCGAGGGGCCCCTTATCCATGTGTACGGACCTTCCGTCCGCGACTGGGGACCAGCCCGGAGCTCAGTCGAGCTCCGCAGCAATCCGCGCCAGCTCCTTGCGGGAGCGCTCCGGCGGCTCCGCCTGCACGCTCAGCTGATCCATGACCTGACGGTAGAGCTCCAGATCCTGGCGGCGATCCAGGTACAGCGCGCTGGTCAACTGCTCGAGGTACACGATGTCGGGGAGTTCGGTCTCGGCGAAGCGGAGCATGGTGAACGAACTTCCAGCAGCCGCATGGCCACCCGCCGCATAGGGCAGCACCTGTATGGTCACATTGGGCAATTTGGACATCTCGATGAGGTGCTCGATCTGGCCGCGCAGCACGCCGGGACCGCCCACCGGACGGTGCAGCACCGCCTCGTCCAGCACGGCCCAGAAACTCGGCGCGCCGTCGCGGGTGAGTAGCTCCTGGCGGCGCCGGCGCAGGGAGACGCGGCGCTCTCCATCCGCATCGTGCCCGAGGGCGACGATCGAGCGAGCGTAGTCCGGGGTCTGCAGCAGACCCGGGACCAGCTGACCCTCATAGGTACGAATGGATTTCGCCGCGTGCTCGAGGCCGAGATAGGTTTCGAACCAGGGCGGCAGCAGGTCGCTGTAGCGATGCCACCAGCCCGGCTGATTGGCCTTGCGAACCAGTTCGAGGAACTGCTCGCGCTCACCGGGATCGTCAACGCCGTACAGCGCCAACAGATCCCGGATATCGCGCTCCTTGAATCCGGTCCGCCCCAGTTCCAGACGACTGATCTTCGCGTGCGAACCGCGGATGTGGTCACCCGCCGCCTCCCGCGTAATACCGCTGAGTTCCCTCAGCTTCCGTAGCTGGCTGCCGACCGCGATACGCAGTGCAGTCGGGCCACGTTCGGCGACAGCGGAATCCGCTCGATCGTGGGCAACGGGTTCTGCGATCATGGGGTCCACTCCGATGCTCGGGTTTGCCGGCAGTGGACTCACAACCGCTTGTCGCGAACCACCGCGCCGATTGCCAATGCTACCGCTCAGCGCGCGAGGTCGTCGAATTCTCCACTCTTCGCGCCGCGCAGGAACGCGTCGATCTCGGGCCGCGTGTACACGATCAGCGAGCCCTCGGGGTCTCGTGAGTTGCGCACGGCCACTTGCCCATCGGCCATGGGAGCCATCTCCACGCAGTTTCCACTGGGATTGCTGAAGGTGCTCTTGCGCCACAACAGGTTCGAGCGATCGATCGGGGTTGCCGAGATGTTCGTCATTTCAGACTCCTTGCCAGTACCGCCCGCAGACGGTGGTCCCAGTACTTGCAAATGTTCGATCAGGTGTACTTACAGTTGCAACCGCAAGCACGACGATAGCACGCAGATTGCTCGCTTTCGATGCCTCGGAGTTGCACATCCTTTGCAACACAACAGGTTTGATCTTGGTTCACCGAAAGGACAAGCGAAGTTGCGAAGGATTTCAGACAATCCCGGCTAGCTGGTCCCGTTCGTCCGATTACTCCGGGAACCATGCGTCCGAAAAGTCACGTGACGCGGACATCCTGCGCGGGCAGTGGATTATCCTGCGGGGAAAGCGGATTCGACATCCCTGGCCACATCGGGTCGCATTCACAGAGATGCCGGGTCGCGTCCGCGGACAAACCGGCTCGTACCCAGGGAGACACCGGATTCGAGCGTGCAGATGTGCTTGCATCTGCACGATCCGAGCCCCTAAACTCGGTGGATCATTCTCCCAATCGGCCAGAGGCATCCCATGACACAGATGCTCGTCCGTTCCACCGATGTCGCAGCTCGCAACGACAGTCCCGGTGATTGTGCGGTCGAACCACGCACCCTTACCTATCGTCAGGCCCGCACCATCCTGCGCGCGCACGATCAGCACTTCGCGTGCCGGCAGTATCTGGCGGCCATAGCGTATCTGTCCGCGGACAACGACGTGGACTGAGTGCACCGGGCGCGCACTATTGCTTTCGCATGTGCACGCCCGATGACCGATCAGAGCGCGACTTCCCTTGCGCGGCACCGTCTCCGGCGAGTACTCCGGAGGTGGACATGCCATCACCTGGAAGAGCGCCGCGATGTTTCTTACTGCCGCCCACGAGTTGCTGACTCAGCTTCAGCACGCGCAGATCTTCAATCCGACTCCCGAGACGCCGCCGGTGGCCGACAAGCTGTTGCGCCTGGTCCGGTATTTCACCTGGTTCGTGCTGCTCTCCGGGGTGCTGGCCATCACCTACGCGGGTGGCCGCTTCGCCTGGGAGAAGTGGAGCGGCGGCGGGGTACAGGCGCCCAAGCAGGTCGCGGGCGCGCTCATCGGTGGCATTCTCGCGACGAGCGCGGGCACCATCATGAACGCCGTGATCGGGCAATAATTTCTGCCAAGCGGGGTTGTCTGAGACGAAACCGACCCGTCGGATTTGAAACGGGCGTGATCGGGTCGGTCCAGCCCCTTCAGGCCGTGGCGGCCACCTCGCTGGCCGACTCGGCCCCGGCCGCGCCGACCAGTTCCTCGAAGCGCGCCACCACCTTCCGGTGGTACATGCCGAACAGATCCTCGAACAGCGCCAGCTGCGCCTGGCTCGGCCCGCTGTCGGACTCCCACACCGCGACCAGCGCCCGCCACACCAGCACGTGCAGATCCGGCGAGACCGCGAAATAGGCCTCGACCGCCTCCGGCACCTCCAGCACCATCTCGCCGACGGAATTGAGCACCGCGCGCTGCACCGTGTGCCCGAGCGCGGTGAGCAGCCGGCGCAGCAGCCCGAGCTCGATGCTCAGCATGCGGTGCGGATCCGGGTCCGCGCCGCGCGCAAGGGTTTCCAGTTCGTCGATCTCGTCCTTGAGGACCGCCGGATCGAGGGCGCGCTCGCCGCCGGTGTACGCGAGCAGCGCCTCGAGCGCGATGCCGCGTTCCTCGTCGACGATATTGCCGAACATGTCGGCGGCGATCTCCGGATCCGGCATGGACAGCCGGAACAGCCGGCGGTACACATCGACGCCACCCTCGGCGCGCACATCCCGGATGACGAACCCCTTGCCGCGGTACGCGTCCACGAATCCGTAGGATTCGAGGCGGCCCAGAATCAATTGCGCCGTCGCACGATTCAGGTCGAATTCGTCGGCGACCTGTCGGACGGACGGCATCAGACCACCGGGCTCGTACTCCCCGGATGCCACGCGGCGTGCCAACTCGTCGGCAACGTCGGCGACGACCGTCCGGTCTCCCATCGTGTCACCTCTCCATAAATCCTCGACTACGTCCCAGACAGTCTAGGTGGTTGTTCGATCAACTGCACAAGTCTGAAAACTCGCAAGAGAAAGCACCGTACTGTTCAGTATCTTTACGAAATCCATACGGCACGGGGTTCCGATTCATGCGGTTTTCCGCCCTAGGCTCCGAGCGTGGTTTCACCGATCGACGTAGCCAAACGACTCGTGCTCGGACGCCCGTTTCGCAGCGATCGGCTCGGGGAGACCCTGCTGCCCAAACGGCTCGCGCTCCCCATCTTCGCCAGTGACCCACTATCGTCGGTCGCCTACGCCACGCAGGAGATCCTGCTCATTCTGACCCTGGGCGGGCTGGCCTACCTCCATTTCACCCCGGTGGTGGCCGCGGGCGTGGTGGTGCTGCTGGCGGTGGTGGCATTGTCGTATCGGCAGGTGGTGCAGGCGTATCCGTCCGGCGGCGGCTCCTACGAGGTGGTGGCCGAGAACCTGGGGGCGCTGCCCGGCCTGGTCGTGGCGGCGGCGCTGCTGGTCGACTATGTCATGACCGTCGCGGTATCGGTGGCCGCCGGAGTGGACAACATCATTTCCGCCATTCCGGATCTGAATCCGTACCGGGTGGCCGTCAATCTCGCCTTCATCGTTTTCCTGACCGCGATGAATCTGCGGGGGGTCCGGGAATCCGGGCGGGCTTTCGCGATTCCCACCTACGGATTCGTTCTCGGCGTGTTCGCGCTCATCGTGGTGGGGCTGGGCCAGACACTGCTCGGGCACACGCCGGTGGCGGAGAGCGCGCACTATCAGATTCACGCCGAGCAGGTCGGCCTCTCGACCGCGGGCGTGGCGTTCCTGCTGCTGCGGGCGTTCTCCTCCGGATGTACGGCGCTGACCGGCGCCGAGGCCATCTCGAACGGGGTGCCCGCGTTCCGGAAGCCCAAGGCGCTCAATGCCGCCCGCACCATGACCGCCATGGGCGTCATCGCCATCGCCATGTTCTCGGGCGTCACGGCACTGGCCATGATCACCAAGACCCGGGTGGTCGAAAATACCTGCGATCTCATCGGATTCGAGGGCGACTGCCGGACCGACGCGCAGAAGACCGTCATCGCGCAGATCTCGGCCGCGGTGTTCGGCGGGCACAGCGTCGCCTTCTACTACCTGATGGTGACCACGGCGCTGATCCTGATCCTGGCCGCCAACACCGCCTACAACGGCTTCCCGCTGCTGAATTCGATCCTGGCGCAGCGGCGCTACATGCCGCGGCAGCTGCACACCCGCGGCGACCGGCTGGCCTTCTCCAACGGCATCATTCTGCTGGCGGTGGTGGCCGGCGGGCTCATCTACGCTTTCGACGGGTCCACCACACGACTCATCCAGCTCTACATCATGGGCGTGTTCACGTCGTTCACACTGTGCCAGACGGGCATGGTCAGGCATTGGAACAAGGAGCTGAACACCGTCGACAGCCGGGCCGATCGCCTGCGAATCCACCGGGCGCGCTTCATCAATGCCTTCGGCGCCTGCTTCACCGGGGTGGTGCTGGTGGTCGTCATGATCACCAAATTCACCCATGGCGCCTACCTGGTGGTCATCGCCATGCCGGTGCTGGTGGCGATCATGTGGCTGATCCACCGGCACTACTCGTCGGTACGGGCCGAACTGGAGATCGACCGGGACGATCTGGAGACGCTGCCGGGGCGGGTGCACGCGCTGGTGCTGGTGTCGGGCTGGCACAAGGCGACCCAGCGCGCGGTGCAGTTCGCGCGCGCCACCAGGCCCGACACCCTGACCGCGGTGACCGTGAACGTGGACGACGCCGACACTCGCCACCTCGCCCGGGACTGGGAGATCTACCAGGTCGGGATTCCGCTGAAGGTCATCGAATCGCCGTATCGCGAAATCACCCGGCCGGTGCTGGAGGAGATCAAACGCCAGCGGAAGTCGCGGCCACGCGATGTGGTGAGCGTGTTCATCCCCGAGTACGTGGTCGGGCGCTGGTGGGAGAACCTGCTGCACAACCAGAGTTCGCTGCGGCTCAAGGCGCGATTGCTGTTCGAGCCGGGGGTGATGGTGACCAGTGTGCCGTGGCAGCTGCGTTCCTCGCACGCGCGGGCCTTGCCGCGGGAGGCGCACACGCCCGGTGAGATCCGGCGCGGTATCACCGGATCCGGCGACGCGGCCTGAGCGCTAGCACGCGAGCAGCTGGGAGACCGTGACGAAGCGGTAGCCCTGATCCTGTAGCGCCCGGGCGATGCGGGGAATGGCGGCGAGCGAGGGCCCGCCGGTCGCATACATGGTGTGCAGCAGGATGATCGAGCCCGGGCGCACCTTCGACAGGGTCTCCGCCACGATCTGGTCGGTGGTCGGCGCCTTGCCGGAGTCGGGCTCGACATCCCAGGTGACCGTGGTGCGATCGTGGCGGGACAGGTACCAGGGCAGGGCGAAGAGCTTCTTGCCGTTGGGCGGCCGGAACGTGATCGGGCCCTGGTAGCCGGTTTTCGCGATCTCGGCGTCGGTGCGCTCCACCTCGTCGCGGACGAAGCCGGGGGTCACGAAGACCATGCGCTGGTGGTGGTAGGTGTGATTGCCGATCTCGTTGCCGGAGGCGGCGATGGCCCGGCCCTGGTCGGGATGGGCGGCCAGTTCGCTGCCGATGAGATAGAAGGTGGCCGGAATGCCCGCGTCGGCAAGGGTTTTCAGGATTTCGGGGGTGCGCTCGCTGGGGCCGTCGTCGAGGGTGAGGGCGACGATCTTGTCGGTGGTGTCGACGCGTGGCACGATGCGGCCGGCCACCTGGTAGGTGCGTGAGTTCATCAGGGTGTACAACCCGACGGAGATCAGGGCCAGCACCACCAGCGTGAGCGCGCCGCCGATGAGCAGTCTGCGTTTCATCCCGTTCCTACGCCTCGTCCTCGCCCCCTGCGCGCTCGAGGCTACCTGCCCAGCGCTCCGACCACCGCCAAACCCGTTCCAGGGCGTTGCCCAATTCCACTCCGGCAGTGGTCAATTCGTAGGACTTGTCCGGCTTCTTGTCCACCACGCCGGCTTCCACCAGCCGCTGCAGTCGCACCGACAGCATGCTCGACGAGCAGTTGCCCATGCGCCGGCGCAGTTCCAGGAAGCCGAGCGGGCCGGGCTCGAGTTCCCAGATCACGCGCAGCATCCAACGCTGGCCGAGCAGGTCCATGGCGGCCAGTAGCGGGGTCGCGGAGACGTCGGCGCGGCTGTTGGCGGGGGGTGGCTGACTTGCGCTTCTCATTTCGAAGTACCAATGTAGTGCTTCTGGATTAGAAGCAACACAGTGGATGGAGGTCGCAGATGGCGACAACGGATACCGGGCGGCGCATCGTCCTCATTACCGGGGCCTCCCGCGGCATCGGCGCGGAAACCGCGCGGGTGCTGGCCGCCCGCGGTGACCACGTGGTGATCAACTACCGCGAGAAGCGCAAACGCGCGGAGACCCTGGCCGCCGAGATCGCCGCCGCCGGCGGCAGCGCGTCGGTGGCGGGGGCTGACATCGCCGACCCGGACAGCGCGCGGTCCCTCATCGATGCGGTGGTCGCCGAGTTCGGCCGGCTGGATGTGCTGGTGCTCAACGCCTCCGGCGGATTGGAACGCGACGCCGCCCCCGGCTATGCCATGCTCCTCAACCGCGACGCCCAGACTCGCCTGACCCGGCTCGCGCTGCCGCACCTGCCAGGGGGCGGTCGCATCGTCTTCGTCACCAGCCACCAGGCCCACTTCTCCCCCACCCACGAGGTCCCGCCCGGCTACGAGCCCATCGCCGCGAGCAAGCGTGCCGGCGAGGACGCCCTGCGGGCCATGACCGGCGAATTCACCAGCCGCGGTGTCGGTTTCACCGTGGTGTCGGGCGACATGATCGACGGCACCATCATCGTGCGCCTGCTCGAACGCCGTGACCCCGATGCCGTCACCGCGCGGCGCGACCAGGGCGACCTGCCGACCGTCGAGGACTTCGCCACCGCCGTCGCCGACGCCACCACCCTCGAAACCCCACCCGGCCACACGGTATACGTCGGCGGACAGGACTACCTCTCCGAGGCGGTCAGCGCACCGGCCACCGCGCAAGGCTGACACTTCGTCCGCGCCGCGGCGTGGCGATCCGCCCGCGCCCGAGGCGGCACCGCAGGCCTGTATGCCTCGAAGCGGCGCATCAGGCCGAATGTTCGGAGGGACGAGGTGGCGGGCGCTGGAGCACGGCAAGCGGCAGGCGACATTCGGGGTCCGGCTGGGCGAATGATGGTGTGTCGTGGAGAGACTCGCCGTTCGGGGGTGCGAAGTCGGCTCGTACGGCGGAATCCGCTGGCCGGGCCGGGACGACGGTGACAGCATCGACGGATGCCGCATTGGATCGAAGTACTTCCCGCCTTCACGCTCGCCTGTTTGATTCTGGCTGCGCTGCCGGGTCCGGCGACCGCGCTGTTCCTGCAGCGGTCGGTGCGGGACGGCCGGGCCGCCGGGCTGGCGGCCGTGGCAGGCAATGAGATCGGCATCTTCGGCTGGACGCTGGCGGGCGGCGCGGGGCTGTCGGCGCTGCTGGTGGCCAACCGGGTGCTGAACGTGGGCATCCATCTGCTCGGGGCGGTCGTACTGGTGTGGCTCGGCATCCAGGCCTGGCGCGGATCGCGGGGCGACGACGCCTTCGGCGCCGCGCTGACCTCGGCCCTGCCAGGCGGCCGCACCCCGGCCTCCGCCTTCCGGGCATCGCTGATCTCCATTGCCGCCAACCCGAAGGCCGCGGTCTTCGGCCTGACGATCCTCCCCCAATTCCTACCCACGAGCGGCCCGGTCCTGCCCACGGTCCTGATCCTGGCCGTCATCCAGCTGGCCATCGACACCACCTGGTGCATCGGCGTGGTCCTTGCCGCCGACCGAGCCGGAACCTGGCTGCGCCGCACCGGAATCCGCCGCCGCATCGAACGCACCCTCGCCGCCATCCTGGTGGGTCTGGGCTTGAGCCTCGCCGCCGACGCCCGCTGAACACGGACTCCGCACCTTCCGACGCAGGCGCTTCGGCTACGACCTCGGGACGCCACAAAGCGCCCGACACAGAAGGCAGTGGAATCAATCGGGCTGCCCCGATACGAATTCCGCCGCATCGAACGCATCCCGGCCGCCGTGCTAGTCGATCCGCTTCGGGTCGTCATCGAGTGCCTGCCGAACGGAGCGCTGCACTCCCTGTTCGGTGTTCGAGGGCATGTCGAAACGAGTGGTCAGGAAGGGGTGCGCGGTATTCGATAGGGCTGGGGCGCATAAGTGCGGTATCCGGTGGAAGTCAGGGGGTACGGCGCGGTGGTGTTCGGCGTGGCAGGGGGTGGCGGGCAGGACGACCATGGTGGTATCAGCGGGTGCGGATCGGGCGCTGAGCGGAGGTGGTGTGGTCATGGTGAACGACGTGGAGAAGCGGTGGAATGATCCGTCGATGTTGCGGCATGCGACCACCTATGTGCTGGCCGTGCTCGGCGGGACCGCGGTTGTCGCGGTCGTCGCGCTGGTTTGGGCGGCGGCGCGGCCTGCATGCCTGAATGCCGGGTCGAGCCTGTGTGATGGCACGTCACGGGTGGTGGTCGGGCTGGGACCGGGCGGGGTTTTGCTGTTCGGGGGGATCGGGGCGTTGGTGATCGCGTTCCGGGCGTGGCGGGCGGAGCGGGCATGGCCGATCTGGCAGGGGGCGGCGTGGTTCCTGTTCACGATCATGGTCGTGTACCTGAGCATTGCCGGGACACAGGGTTGAGCGATCAGACCGGGCAGCGGGCGGCTTCGGCGGAGATGTCGTGGTGGTCGAAGGGCAGACGCCGCGTCTGGGTGCGGACGGGCCGGTGGTGGCGTTCGAGCAGCAGATCGGTGAGCTGGCCCGGGTGGCGCTGTCCCTGCGGCCGTACCCGATTCCGGCCGAGGCGGACGCCGATGCCGCGGCCTGGATGCTGGTGCGCACGGTCGAGCATCTGACCATCCGCTACCTGCTCGACGCTCCGCCGATTCCCCGTGAGCGGTTCCTGGCCGACATCACGCGGCTGATCCTGAACTACTTCCGCGAGCCGCCGGTGCGAGCAGAACGCGAGTAATCAAACCGCTTGGTCGACACGGCGGGCGGCGGGCAGCGCCAGCAGCAGATCCACGGCCTTCGCCGCGCTCTGCGCGGCACTCTCCATCGTTGCCGACCAGTCGGTTCGGGTCCAATCCCCCGCCAGCACCAGCGTCGGCACCGAGGTGCGCTGTCCCGGCCGCAGCCCATCGGTCCCGACCACCTGCGAGAACGTGGCCCGCGGCATCGGAACCACCTGTGCGTGTACCACTTTCGCGTCCGCGGCATCGGGATAGAAGCGCCGCAGCAGCGCCATCTGCTCGTCCACCACCGCGTGGTGCGGCTTGTGGATCTGCTCGTAGGCGCCGCTGGTGGTCAGGCAGTACAGCCAGCCCTCCAGGGTGCCGCGCCCGTGCATGCGCTGCCGGTCGAACACTTCGTCGACGACGCCCGCCCCGCCGATGAGCGCCTCCATGGCGGCCTTGGTACCGAGAGGGCGGTCCAGGTACAGGTTGGTGCTGACAATCGGGGTGTAGCCGAGTTTGTCTGCGGCCGAATAGATCCGGTCGTGCTCGGGTAGCTCGTCGAGCAGACCGCCGATGTAGGAGTTGGGCACCGCGCACACCACCGCGTCGGCGGGCTGCACCTCGCCGCCGGCCAGCACCACACCGGTCACCGCGCCGTCCTCGATCCGAATGCGCCGGGCCACCGCCCGGTGTCGCACCCGCACCCCGTGCCGGTCGAACACCCGCTGCGCGCCGGAGACGAGCAGGGTGTCGAGGTCGGTGGTGGGATAGCCGATGCTGACGGGCCGCAAATGCCGGACGCCCAGCCGGATTCCGGTGGCCAGCACGTCGGCGAACACCTTCGCCGACTCCTGCCGCACCGGTTCGGCGGCGATGCCCAGCGCCAGCCAATCCCACAGCGCCTCCCGCGCGGTGGCGGGCATGCCGAGCCGCCGGAACCACTGGTCGGTGGTGAGGTCGGCCAGATCACCGGGCTGACGCAGGCACTGCCACCCCATCCGCAGGGTGGCCGTGGCCGCGCGCAGCCGGTCGCCGGTGCTCGCGTCGGGATGCGCGCCGAACAGGGCCCGCAGCGCGGGAAAACCGGTGGTGCCCATGACCGCGATGCGCCCGCCGGGCCAGCGCAGGACGCCCTGCTGCGGGAAGGTCACGTACTGGCGGGTGCCGACGCTGGTCAGGTATCGGAAAAGATGCTCGTAGCCGCTGGCGATCACGTGCTGGCCGTTGTCGGGGATGTCGCGCAGCGGTGCGACCTCCAGCGCGTGGGTGCGGCCGCCGAGGCGTCCGCGGCGTTCCAGGAGCGTGACCTGTTTCCCGGCCTCGGCCAGCCAGACCGCCGACGCCAATCCCGCCAGTCCCCCGCCGATGACCACGTAGCGCCGCGGATCCTTCATGTTCGCCCCTCGAACCATAGCCTGCACCAAGAAAGCTACGCCCGCCGCGCCCGGGGCATGCGCGAATTCGGTTACCTCACACAGGGAATGCCGCCGGTATCCATCTGCGACAGGTCGGTGGCCTCGGGCGCGTTGGCGCCGGGGGCGGTGGCCGAGACCGGGACGGGCGGGGTGGTGGAGGTGGCCGGGGTCCTGGTGCGGGTGGCCGAGGTGGTCGGATCGGTCTGGTCGACCGGCACATTCGCGAGGGGTCCGCTGCGGGCGTCGCTGCCGAGGGTGAGCTGGACGGCCTGGGCTTCCACGGCCGCCGATCCGGCGGCGGTGAGTCCGAGCTGGGCCGCGAGGGCGGTGGCGGCGGATTCGGCGCCCGCGCCGTAGGTGAGCGTGGTGGTGTCGCGGGCCGCGCCGGTGGTCGCGGCACCCTGCGTGAAACCCCGTGTGGCCAGGGCCTGTTCGACCTTGGCGGCCAGGCCGTTCTCACCGGAGCTGTTGACGACGTTCAGCACGATGCCGGTGGCATCCGGGATGGTGGTGGAGGCGGGCGCGGGCGTGGTGGTCGTGGTGGTGCCGGAATCGCCCGGGGACAGCAGGTTTCGCACGATGCCCTTGATCTCGTCCGAATCCACGATATTGATCGACTCCCCCACGTCGTCAGTGCCGAAGTCCTTGACCGGCAGCGTGTACAGCGACAATCCGTCGTCGAGCAGCGCGGAGGCGCGCTGCGCGAACGACAGTGGGTCCAGTCCGCTGTCGATGGCGGTGTTCTGCTTGGCGATATCGAGCAGCGCGCGCAGCTTGCCGGGACTGCCGAGGGTGCCGCCGTCCTGCAGCTGCCGGGCCAGGGACACGATGAAGGCCTGCTGGCGGCGGGTGCGGTCCAGGTCAGTGAACAGCGGCTGATCCGGGTCGCGCCGCTGGCGCACGAAGGCCATGGCCTGCGCCGCGTCGATCTGCTGCTTGCCCTTCTTGAAGTTGGCGCCCGAGTAGCCGTCGGAGGTGTCCTCGTTGAGGCACACGGTGATCGGCTGTTCGGCCTCGGCGATCTGGAAGAAGGCGGCCAGGGTGATCTCGACGAAATGGTCGACGGGCACATTGCCGAGGAACTTGCCGACCGTATTGCTCTCGGCGAGGCGGCCCGCGTCGCGGGACTTCTGATCGAGTTCCAGCGGATCCTTGACCCCGGCGGCGGTGAGCTTGTCCTTGGCTCGCGCGTAGGCGAATCCGTATGCCTGCTTGATCTTTCCCTTGCACGGGGAGGTGGCGCAGGACGCGGGATCGAGGGTGACGTAGTCGTCGCGGGGAATGGAGATGGCGGTGGATTTGGAGCCGTCGCCCGGAATGTGCACCAGAATCAGCACATTCGCATTGAAGCCGCCCTCGCTGTCGTCCCCCGCGTGCAGCGCGTCGTACATGTCCTGGGGCAGTGGATTGCCGTGCTCGTCGAGGCGGCTGTCCAGGCCCATGACGAGGATGTTCTGGGTCTTGCCGCTGGATTTGGGGCCGCCCGGAGTGACACCGGAGATGGTCAGCCCGCTCAATTCCTGATGGTATCTGCGCCAGGCCGCGCCGGTGGCGGTCAGCACCGCGACCGCCAGCAGGGCCATTGCCACCCGCCCGGCGGCCAGCGCCCGGCGTGTTCGCTCGGGGCGTTCACGAGGGCGGCGGGCGGCGGGCGGGTGGGGTCTGGACCGGCTGGGTCTCGTCGACCTGCTGGGTCTCGTCGGGCGTAGCGGCACAGTGGCGGGGTCGTACGCCGCCGATTGCCTCCCCCGACGATCTCGAGCATGCGTCATGCCCATCGAGACTAGCTGTTAAACGGCGCTCGCCGAATGCTTGCGGGAAAGCAGGGGGTAGCCGGCGCAGACCAGGACGCCCCAGACCAGGCCGACCACGAGGGCGCTGCGGCCGTCCTCGGTGAAGAACAGCAGGACGACGACCAGGGCCAGGAAGGCCAGGGCGAGCACGGTGGTGACGGGTGCGCCCGGCAGGCGGTAGTCGCTGCCCGGCAGCACACCCTGCTTGACGCGGCGGCGGTAGAGCAGGTGGCAGACCAGGATCACGCCCCACACGAAGATGATGCCCATGGTGGACACCGACGTGATGTAGCCGAAGGCCTTGTCGGGCGAGAAGTAGTTCACCGCCACGCCGATCACCATGACCGCCGCCGAGACTGCGATACCGGCCGCGGGCACCGATCGGCCGCTCAGCGAGCCCAGGGCGGCCGGGGCCTCCGCGCGCTGCGACAGGCTGCGCAGCATGCGGCCGGTGGAGTAGATGCCGGAGTTGCAGGACGACAGCGCCGCGGTCAGCAGCACGAAATTGATGATGCCGGCCGCGCCCGGGATACCGATCTGCTCGAAGATCTCCACGAACGGGCTGCGGCCCGCGTGGAAGGTGCGCCAGCTCGACACCGACATGATGACCACGAGCGCGCCGACGTAGAACAGGCCGATGCGCAGCGGCAGGCTGTTGATCGCCTTGCGCAGCGTGCGCTTGGGGTCACGCGCCTCACCCGCGGTGACGCCCACCAGTTCGACGCCGACGTAGGCGAACACCACGATCTGCAGGGCCAGCAGCGCCTGCCCGAAGCCGTTGGGGAAGACGCCGCCGTCGTTCCACAGGTTGGTGACGGTCGGGTTGGTGGCGTGGCCGAAGTGGAAGATCAGCACGCCGACGCCGATCACGATCATGGCCACGATGGCGGTCACCTTGATGGCGGAGAACCAGAATTCGCCCTCGCCGAACAGCCGCACCGACACCAGGTTGGCGATGAACATGATGCCCAGCACCACCAGCGCGGTCACCCACTGCGGGATGTCGAACCAGTACTGCACGTACTTGCCGGCCACGGTGATCTCGGCCATGCAGGTGGCCACCCAGACCGCCCAGTAGGTCCAGCCGGTGGCGAAACCCGCGAAGCGGCCCAGGAACTCATTGGCGTATTCGGCGAAGCTGCCGGTGACGGGCCGGTAGGTGAGCAGTTCGCCCAGGGCCCGCATGATCACGAAGATGGCCAGGCCGGCGGCCAGATAGCAGAGGATGAGCGCCGGGCCGGCCTTCTGGATCGCGCCGCCCGCCCCGTAGAACAGGCCGGTGCCGATCGCGCCACCGATGGCGATCATCTGAATGGTGCGCGGCGACAGGCCGCGGGAATACCCCTCGTCGTCCGTGCGTGCGGTACCGATGTCCGGTAGCTGCCTTTCCGAGGCTGTCAAATGCGGTTCCTCTCGCGTGCGTGCGGCCGGAACCCGCCGTTCATGATCGGCAGCCACCGGCCGCGCCGAGCCTGCCGGCGGTTTGCCGGGCTCGGTCCAACGGCGTGCCACGCTACCGGAGTGGTATCCGGGGTCACAGTCACCACCGCACCTGGCGTGCGGTCAGCTGCCCTCGTCGATCAGCTCGAGGCCGGTGACGACCTCGGCCTCGATGCGGATGACATGGTCCATCGGCAGGTTGATCCAGGGGTCGAGCAGCGTCTCGTAGCGCTGCACCTGCTCGGGATCCATCACCACCCGCGCGACCCCGGTGACGATCACGCTCCAGCCCTGCCGGGTGTGCTCGTCGAACGAGTCGGCCTCGTACGCCACCACCTGGCCGTCACCCCGCAGCAGGCTGGCGCCCAGCTGTGCCCGCACCACCACCACATCCTCTTCGACGATGTGATTGACCGGCCGGATGATCGGAAGTCCACGGCGCGAGTACACAATTCGGCCGAATTGCGCGCCGGCCAGCCGTTTCAGTGACTCGGCAGCCGAGAGCTCGCGTAGCTTTCGCGCCCCAACGCCACCCATTCCTTCAATTGTGGTCGATCGCTTGCGATTACGCCAATTGCCTTGCCGCATCCCATCGTTCGCTCCCGGCATCGTCGCTGACCCGGCACCGCGCCGGCGAACCCGCGGCACCGTGCCGCCGCGGCGGCGGCACCGCCGGTGCACACGTCGATGCGGACTCGCTGCTCGCAGAGCGGCAGCACGGACACCAGTTCTTGGTTTGATGGATCGGAGTCTCGGATCACCGGTCGAACGTCGAGCTGAGGGAGGTATTCGTGACCTCGCCCGTGCGGCAGTCGCCCATCGACCCATCGCGCGTTCCGTGAAATCCCGGCCATCGGCGGCTCGGCGAGTATCCGCGGCGCGCGCCGGGGCCGCTATCCGCTGGTTACGCGCCACACCTGTCGGCCGGACTGCATGGCGTGTGGCCGAAACCCTCGTCGAGATCGAGCTCGTCGATCGAGCACTGGCGTTGGCAGCGCAGATCTTCACCTCGGTGCTTCCGGTGATCATCGCCGCGTCGGCGTTCGGCGGCAGCAACCGACCACCGACACCATTCGCGATCAGTTCGGCTTCGACCCCGCCGTCCTGCACGCCGGGAATGCGGCGACGTCATCGGATCGGTCGCTGACCGCGTTCGGTGTGGTCGGGCTGCTGATGATCATCCTCAGTGGCACCTTTCGCGCGGGCGCTCGGCCGTGTCTACGGGGCGGTGTGGCGGGTGCCGTCGATGGGGCCGCGGTATGCCTGGCGGTGGTTGACCGCGCTGCTCGCGGTGGCGTTGTCGACCGCACTCGTCGAGCAGACCCGTGATCTGACCCGGATTCGGGTCGCGGGGCAGCCGCTCGCGCTGCTCGGTGAGATCGTGGACCCTGGTGTGGGCGTTCGCACCATTCCTGCTCGCCAGGGGCGCGCTGACCGGGCGGGTGCTCTGGACGACCGGCGTCGTGACCGCGGTCGGGCTGACCGCGGTGCACGTGGTCGCTCGTATCGTGCTGCCACGCATAACGGCGCAAGCTCAGCGGCACTTCGGGCCGTGGGGGCTCGCTTTCACCTCTGCCAGTGGTTCCTCAGCGGGCCCTCGAGATCCGCGGTCGCGGTGCGAGAACGCCGAGCTGAATCTCGGTGTGATGCTGGGCAAACGGGCCTCGGTACACGCGACGAACCTGCGTCGCCGTCCCGAATACGGCCTCGGATCCAAGGCCGAGATCATTTCCGACCTGCGCCGGCGGCTGTGGCCGCTGATTTCCGCGGGCACCGTCGCGCCGGTCGTGTCCGCCGTGGTGCCCATCCACGATGTCTCGGAAGCGCACCCGCTGCTGGATTCCACCGATACCGTGGGCAAGGTGTTGCTGCAAGTGCGCGAGCCTTGAGGCGCCCCTACCCCACCGGCGAGCCCGGTCGCCTCGGCACACCCGCGGCCCGGATCAGGCGCCCGAGGGCTCGCTGGACGCGACCGTCGCGTCGAGCGCCGCGAAAACGGCGCTCCGGACGCGGCTTTCGACGGGATCGGCCTCGAACTTGCCGTGCAGGTACAAGAAGGCCAGGCCGTGGACCAATGCCCACAGCGCCGTCGCCAGGTCTTCCTCGTTGGCCGTGGGAAAGATCTGCCGCACAATCGATTTCACGTACTCGTGGATCGCGGTGGTCGCCGCCACCCGTTCCGGGCTGGTGGGATCGCACGGCTCGGAGAACATCACCCGGAAGAGCCCGGGCCGCGTCAGGGCGAAGCGCACATAGGCGACCGCGATCTCGGCGAGGTCCGCGGCATTGGCCGGCGCGGCGGCCGCGGCGACCAGTTGCGCGGTGAGCTCGCGATAACCCACGGCGGCGACGGCGGACAACAGGACATCGCGATCGGCGAAGTGACGGTACGGCGCGGCGGTCGACACGCCCGCCCGTCGCGCGGCGGCGCGGAGCGAAAGCTCGCCCGCTCCGCTCTCCTCGAGGAGTTCCACAGCCGCGCGCACCAGCGCGCTCGGCAGATCGCCGTGGTGATACGGCGCGTTCGACGTTGCCATGGAACCAATTCAACAAGTGTTTACAGCGCTTACATCCCATCCTGCCGTTAGCGCCCGCACACCCGGCGGTCATGTCAGCCCGATGTTGGCTTCGCCGATCAGGGTGTGCAGGCTCGCGCAGTGCGCCGCTGCACCCGGTGGCTGGAAGCACGGCGCGAGAACCAGCCCGCCGCACCCGCGATGTCGCCGGTCAGACCTCGAAGGTGACGCCGGTCAGCTGTTCGGAGACGGTCCACAGCCGCCGCTGGCGGCCAGATCGTGAGATCGTTTGCTGGAGGCCACGACTCGCGGATATCCCCGGACCTCTCCGAGGCCATCGGGGCCGTAGTACTGACCCCCGAGCACACCCGGATCGGTCGCGGCACGCAGTGTGGGCAGGGCGCCTTTCGCCGGGCTCTGTGCGACCAGCGGGGCCACCACCGGTGCGAGCCACCGGATGACGGCCGGGGAGTTGCGCATCAGTTCCGTGTTCGAACCGCCCGGATGTGCGGCGACCGCAATGGTGTTGGCGCGGTGCGCGGTCAGTCGGCGCTGCAGTTCGTAGGTGAACATCAGGTTCGCCAGCTTGGACTGGCCGTAGGCGGCGACCCGGTCGTAGGACCGCTCCCACTGCAGGTCGTCGAAATGGATCTTGCCGCGGAAGCGGTGTGCGAGGCTTGCCACCGTGACCACCCGGGAGTTCGGGGTCTTCAGCAACAGGTCGAGGACCAGTCCGGTGAGGGCGAAGTGCCCAAGGTGGTTGGTGCCGAATTGCAGCTCGAATCCGTCCGCTGTGTTCTGCCGTGGCGGGTACATCAGGCCGGCGCTGCGCCCGGGCGCGCCGCGCTGATCTCCGCGCGGCGTTACGGCTCTCGACGGACGTCGCGTGGGTTCTTGTCGAACCGCAATCCACGCCACGATGGATGCCTGAGCCGGGCGTCGCTGGTCCAGCCGGTGAAGGTCACCTCGCCGACGAGTTTGGGTTCGACCCAAACGGCGTCGGGCACGGGAGCCACGACGGAAGGCGTGTTGCGTTGCAGCGGTTGGAGTTTCGCACTCAGGTCGTCGAGCGTTGCCTGGGTGAAGCCGGTGCCGACGTTACCGATGTAGGTGAGTTCGCCCGTGTCGTCGTGGACTGCCATCAGTAGTGCGCCGATGTGACCGGTTCGCTGCCCGGCGCCCGGGCGCCAGCCGACGATGACGACTTCCTGATCACGGACGTTCTTGACCTTGATCCAGAGCGGGCTGCGCCGCCCGGGCAGATAGGGACCGTCGAGGCGTTTGCAGACGATGCCTTCCAGCCGTAGCCGGCGCGATTCGTCGAGCACCATCTCGCCGGGACCCTGCAGGCGGGGTGGTGTCTGCCAGTGCGGTCCGCGCAGGTCGAGTTGTTCGAGTAATTCCCGCCGCTGCCGGTAGGGCAGGTCGATCAGCGGACGATCACCGACGTGGAGCAGGTCGAAGATCATGTAGGTGGCCGGGGTCGCAGTGGCCAGGGATCGAATCATGGCAGGGTTGCGCTGATGCATCCGCGGCTGAAGAGCTTCGAAGGAGGACCTTCCATCCTCGCCGAGCGCAACGATTTCGCCGTCCACGACGAAGGCGGGACTCGAGGGTCCGAGCGCGGCGAGCTCCGGCCAGGCCGCGGTGATGTTCTTGTCGTTGCGGGACATCAGCCGCAGATCATCGCTGACGTAGCAGATGGCGCGAATGCCGTCGAACTTGACCTCGTAGTTCCATCTCGCGTCATCGTGGGGAACCACACCGGCCGTGGCCAGCATCGGCGCGTACCGCGGCAGCCCGGTCACATCCGTCTCACTGCCATCGCCGGTCCTCTCTCGCGAACTCGAAAGTCGTGTCTTGACAGCTGCTCGAATAATACCGACCGGTATGGTTGTCGAGACCGCTCATCAGGGTTCGAGCACACCGCGAGGGGTGGCAGCAGAAATCTGGCTCGATTGAGCCAATCATGTGCTGATAAAACTGGAATATTGATTCCATAAATTGCGATATCGTGAAGGTTATGAGCAGCACGAAGCCACGGCGCTTGACACCGAAGGGCGAGCAGACGCGGCATCGGATCGTGGCGGCGGCAGCGCAGTTGATGTTCGAGCACGGTGTCGCCGCGACCACCGTCGAGGATGTGCGCGATGCCGCCGGGGTGAGCAACTCGCAGGTCTACCACTACTTCACCGACAAGAACGCGCTGATCCGCGCGGTGATCGCCTATCAGAGCGACACCGTCGTGGGCGGGCAGGAACCCATGTTCGCCCGCCTGGACACCGTCGAGGGTTTCCGGGCCTGGCGCGACTTCCTCGTCGCGCACCAGCGACGGATGCATTGCCGGGGCGGCTGCCCCCTGGGTTCCCTGGGTAGTGAACTGGCCGAGATCAATTCCACCGCCCGCGCCGATGTCGCCACCGCGTTCCGTCGCTGGGAATCCGGGGTTCGGTCCGGGCTGCGATCCATGGCCGAGGCCGGTCGCCTGGACCCCGCCGCCGACCCGGACAAACTTGCCACCACCACCCTGGCCGCGCTGCAGGGCGCACTGCTGCTGACCCAGCTACAACGCGACACCGCGCCACTGGAAATCGCCCTGGACACGATGATCGACCACATCGCGTCCCGCACCCGGCCCGCCTCGGACAACGTTCAGGAAAGTGGCATTGATATTCCAATTTCTTCTCGGTAGAAATGGAGTAGCGAATCCATTTTCACCGAGCACCGGTCCGAATGGGCCGGGTGCTCGTCCCCTCGCTTCCACTGCCTGGAAAGGGACGGATGTGACCAGCACGAATACCACCATCGCCCAGCGCGTTGAGCTCATGCACCAGTCCATGGCCGACCAGATCCCCGAGAGCGCCTTGGCCGCCTTCGGCACCGAGCAGGCCGGCCTCACCAGAGACGGGATCCCCGAGGGCGTCGCCCGGGCGGGAACTGCGATGCCGGACGCCGACCTCCTCGACGTGCATGGCAACCCCACCAGCCTGTACGCGGCCCTCGCCGGGAAGCCGGCGGTCCTCGTCATCTACCGCGGTGCCTGGTGCCCCTACTGCAACCTGGCTCTACGGGCATACGAAGAGCAACTGGCGCCGACCTTGACCGAGCGCGGCATCGGTTTGATCGCGCTCAGTCCACAGAAGCCCGACGGCTCGCTGACCATGGCGGAGAAGAACGATCTGACCTACACCGTGCTCTCCGATTCCGGGAACCAGATCGCCCGAGCACTCGGCGTCCTCACCGCACCCACCGAGCAGGTCCGCGAAGCCCAGCGAAGCCTGGGCCTGGATCTGCCAACATTCAACGCCGACAACGGATACGGCCTGCCCATGCCGACCGTACTGGTCATCGACGCCGCCAAGACGATTCGCTGGATCGACGTCCATCCCAACTACACGACCCGCACCGAAACCACCGACATCCTCACCGCACTCGACATTCTCGACTGACCGCCCACGGGATGCCGAACCGCTTGATGCGGATAGGCCGGCCGCGAATCATGCTGTCGGACTTTCCATCCGGCCGCCGTCGCTACGCAGCCGATATCCCGCGCCGCGCACGGTCTCCAGCGATATCACGCCGAACGGACGGTCGATCTTTTCCCGTAGCCCGCGGATGTGGACGTCCACGACATTGGAGCGCGATTCGTAGGCGAAATCCCAGCAGTGCTCGGTGAGCAGTTCCCGGGTCAGCACCGCGCCGGGCTGCCGCGCGAACATCTCCAACAGTGCGTATTCCTTTGCGGTGAGCACGATTTCAACGTCACCGCGCCAGCATCGTCGTGCCGCGGTATCGATGCGAAGATCGCCGACCCGCAACACGGACGGCCGCGGGACCGGGCCGCGCCGGATCAGGGCCCGCAACCGGACGAACAGCTCGTCGAGATGAAACGGTTTGGTGAGGAAGTCGTCGGCACCGTCGTCGAGGCCCGTGACCCGGTCGCGCACCGCGCCGCGCTTGGTCAGCATCAGCACCGGCACCCAGACGCTCTCGTTCCGCAATCGCCGGCACACCTCGAACCCCGAGAATCCGGGCAGCATCGCATCCAGCACGACCACGTCGTAGGCGCGGCTGGCGGCCGCACCGTAGCCGTCGGGTCCATCCGCCACGACGTCGACGGCGTACCCCTCCTCGGTCAAGCCACGCCGCAGCAGCCGCGCCATCTTCGGCTCGTCCTCGACCACCAGCACCCGCATACGGATCAACCTCCCGCCCGCACTCTCGGCATCGGCAACGCCGGGTAACCCCGGCACGAAAGTCCATCCCATTCATGACCACACCTACACCGCGCCTCCGGAACGCAGCGAGTTGATCTTCATGAATGCTTCATCTTCGCGGCGTAAACCAAGATCGACAAGGCGTGATGTCACGCTCTGCCGGGCGGACGCGACCCGGCATGCTGAAGGAGACCGCTCATGGCACGGATCCGACGCCACACATCCGCCCTCGCCGTCCAGGCCAACGCGGCCGACGAGCGCTATCGCCTCGCGGCGTTCGTCAAACGGTCGATCAACAAGGTCTTCCCCACGCACTGGTCGTTCCTGCTCGGTGAGATCGCGCTCTACAGCTTCATCATCCTGGTGCTGACCGGCGTATACCTGACGCTGTACTTCGATCCGTCGATGACCGACGTGGTCTACAACGGGCCGTATCAGCCGCTGCGCGGAGTGACGATGTCCCGGGCCTACGAATCCACCCTGAACATCTCCTTCGAAGTCCGTGGCGGCCTGTTCATCCGTCAGGTCCATCACTGGGCCGCACTGCTGTTCGTCGCCTCGATGATCGTGCACCTGTTCCGCGTCTTCTTCACCGGCGGGTTCCGCAAGCCACGCGAGGCCAACTGGGTGATCGGCGCCATCCTGTTGATCCTGGCCATGTTCGAGGGCTTCTTCGGCTATTCGCTGCCCGACGATCTGCTCTCCGGCACCGGGCTGCGACTGGCCTTCGGCGGCATCACGATGGGCCTGCCCGTCATCGGCACCTGGTTGCACTGGCTGCTCTTCGGCGGCGACTTCCCCGGCAACATCATCGTGCCCCGCATGTTCATCACCCACGTGCTGCTGATCCCCGGCATCATGCTCGCCCTGATCGCCGCTCACATCGCCCTGGTCTGGTACCAGAAGCACACGCAATACCCGGGTCCGGCACGGACGGAACGCAACGTGATCGGCACTCGGATCGTGCCCGTCTTCTCCCTGGACCAGGGCGCGTTCTTCGCGTTCACCCTGGCCGCGCTGGCGCTCATGGGCGGCCTGCTGCAGATCAATCCGATCTGGAACCTCGGCCCCTACAACCCCTCCCAGGTGTCGGCGGGATCGCAACCGGACTTCTACATGATGTGGACCGAGGGCCTGGCCCGCACCATGCCGCCGTGGGAACTGTATCTGGGCCGCTACACCGTTCCCGCCGCATTCTGGGTCGCCCTGATCATGGGCCTGATCTTCGCGGTGCTGATCGTCTATCCGTGGATCGAGAAGCGCCTCACCGGCGACACCGCCCGCCACAACCTGCTGCAACGTCCCCGGGACGTGCCGGTGCGCACCGGCATCGGCGCCATGTCCATCACCACCTATGTGATCCTGACCTTGATGGGCGCCAACGACATCATCGCGTACAAGTTCCACATCTCCCTCAACGCAACCACCTGGGCAGGACGCATCGGCATCCTGCTGCTGCCGCCGCTGGCGTACTTCATCGCCTACCGGCTCTGCGTCGGGTTGCAGCGAGCCGACCGGACCGTACTCGAGCACGGCATCGAAACCGGCGTCATCCGCCGCCTCCCCCACGGCGAATACATCGAGCTGCACCAAGCACTCGGCCCCGTCGACGACCACGGCCACCCAATCCCATTGGACTACCAGGGCGCACCGGTGCCGAAGAAGATGAACCGGCTCGGGATCGCCGGCAAACCCGGCAGCGGCAGCTTCTTCCTCGCCGACCCACCCGACCAGGTCGCGGCCCTCCGCCAGGCCGACCACGCCGCCGAATCGGCCCAGCTGACAGTCCTGCGGACCTACCAGCAGCGCATCACGGGACAGGAACAGTCCACGGACGGGACACCGGATGGCCGTGAGCCGCCGGACTCCGCGGGAGGGACTCGCCGGACAACCCACCGGTCCGGGGTTTGACCAGCGGACGAACGGGCATTGCCCCACTATGTTCACAATCATCGGGCTCATCGCTCTGCTGGGTGCTGTGACCGTGGGCGTGGCCGGGATCCAGGCCAACAGCGGTGGCGCACATGCGCTTCCCAATGGCTTCACCGTTTTCGACCACACCTATCACGGATCCGCCGGGCTGCTGTTCGCCTACGGAATCCTGATCGGCGCGATCGGCACCGCGGGATTCATCCTCACGCTGGCCGGAATCTGGACCACGTCACGACGCGGCACGGTCGCGCGGCGCGAGCTGCGCCAGTCGCGCCGTGAGATGGCTTCGGCGCGAAAGGAACTCGCGAAACCGGCGCCGGCGACCACGGCGGCGCGTAGCGTGGAGCAGCCCCGGCAGCCGGCGGTTCCCATGGCCAAGACGACGCCGAAACGTGTATTCGCGAAGCCGAATTGGGCGGTCAACCGCTTCCTCAACCGTCCGGGGACACCCGCGAAAACCGAATCCGCCGCCAAATAGGACTCCGGTCCGTAGAGGACAATCGAATGCTCGCCGTGCTCGGCCTCGCATTGCTCGACGCGGGCTGGCTCATCGCCACCCCGGCCCTCACCGCCCTCGGCATCATCGTGCTGACCGTGGCCCTGATCCGCTGGCTGCTGGGCGCACCCGCCCGCTACCTCGCCCATCCCCGATACTGATCGGAACCGACCGCGCCGACCGGGATGCGCCCGGTCGGCTAGCGTCGCTGACATGACGGTGACGGTGCTGGTTCCCGACGACCATGGTTTCGCGACGATCTCCCGGATCGAGGGGGCGCGGCCGGTGCGCTACACCCTCGGCGAGCCGCTGCCCGCCGGGGCGGATGCGGCGGAGGTGCTGGTGCCCGCCTTCCTGGCCAGTCGGCCGGAGAGCCTGGCGCTGGCGCGGTCGCTGCCGAAGCTGCGGCTGGTGCAGCTGCTGACCGCGGGCGCCGAGGCCTGGGTGGGCGAGCTGCCGGATCAGGTGATGATCTCGACGGCCCGGGGTGCGCACGGGGCGAGCACCGCCGAGTGGACGATCGCCGGATTGCTCACGGTCTACCGGGAATTCATCGAATTCGCCGTGGCGCAGCGCGAGCACCGCTGGATCCAGCACCGCACGGACACCTTGCACGGCAAGCGAATCCTGATCATCGGCGCGGGTGATCTGGCGACGGAATTGCGGCGCATGCTGCTGCCGTTCGACACCACAGTCGAATTGGTCGGTACGCAGGCCCGGGAGGGCGTGCACGGCGTCGGCGAAATCCCCGACCTGCTCCCGCATTTCGATGCGGTCGTGCTCATGGTTCCGGTCACCACGGCCACCATCGGCATGGTCGACGCGGCGTTCCTGGCCCGCATGCCCGACCGCGCGATTCTCGTCAATGCCGCCCGCGGCCCGGTGGTGCGCACCGACGACCTGCTGGCCGAACTGCAATCCGGCCGCCTGCGCGCCATCCTCGACGTCACCGATCCGGAACCACTGCCCGCCGGCCACCCGCTGTGGGACGCACCGGGCCTGCTGCTCACCCCGCACGTCGGCGGCAGCAGCAGCGGAAACCTGCAGCGCGGCTGGGCCATCGCCACCGCGGAGATCGCACGCTACCTGGCGGGCGAGCCGCCACAGAACCTCATCAACGGCGAATACTGAACCGGCGCAGCCGATCCCACCCCGCTACAGGGTGTCCTTCCCGATCGGCCGATTGATGCCACGCCACTCACGCTCCCAGCGCGCATAGCGTCGGGCATCGAACACCGTGCCCGTGAACCATACGGTCGCGGCGGCCGCACACCATGTCTCGACCAGCACCGCGAGCCCGGTCCCGATCCCCTCGGCGGCCGCGGCTCCCGGCCGTGCGGGCGCCTGCGTCGGCTGCCCATTCTTGATCCACACCGTCACCGTGGCCCCCGCGACCTGCGGTCCGGGCACGTCCACGGTGGCGGTATCGGTCTTGCCGTCGCTGTTCCACTGCACGGGCGCTTGATACCGCGCCTGATTACCCGCGTAATGATCCGAATCCGACAGCCGCACGGCATCCGCGGTCTCGGTGGCCGTCACCCTGACCTTCCCCGCATCCTGCGCCGCGATCCGATCCTGCGCGCCGGTATAGCTCACGCTCCCCACCGCCCCCGCCACCGGCACCGCCGCGACTACGACCACCACGGCCACCGCCCGCAGCACCACCTCGGCCCGATCCGAGACGCGCAGCAGCGGATTCCGGTTCCACGGCCGCACCCGCCAGAGCCGAGTCGGCAACGAAGGACGCATCGACACCTGGACCGCCTCTCTCCACGCGCCGTCGTACCGCTTACGCAGGTAGCTCTACCCCATTCGATACGCCACCAACCGGCCGAACGTCAAGGTCAGCGCGTCGTGACTCCGCTACGGGCCAGCCAAATCCCACGTCACACACACATCGGCGGCCGAAGCACCTGCACTGGTCGACGACCCGGTACAGCGGCGGCCGGACGTTGTTCGGGCGTTTCCGCGTGAGCAGCTCCCGGAGCGCCCGCGTCGCCTCGAGTCGATGGCGTGCACCATGTCCGCGACCCGCCGCACGGTGAACGCGTCGACGCCACGGCACCTGGCCTGCTCGGTGTATTCGTCGATGACGCACAGTGATTCACGGTTCGGAACGCGGACCTCGGCCCGTTCACCGGCCGCTCTCGGCGTTCGACATCGAGTTCGCCGCGCCCACGGCGATGGTTCCGCACGATGGGCTCCGCTTGACGCAAGCTCGTCGCCGGCGAGAGTGCTGCCGCCGGCGATGAGTCTGCCAGCGCATGAGCGTCGACCTCGTAGACGCGGTTCGCGTCGTCGGTGAGGTCCATGACCGCGCGGACGGCGCGATATCCACCTGCACTTCAATACCGGCGAACGCGACCTCGTCGCCGTGTACAGCCGTTAGCCTCGCACGAATTCGTAGGTGTTGAGCAGCAGGCCGTCACCGATCTTTCGTGTGTCGACCAGGTGCAGCGGCTTCGTGTCGCTGGTCTCGTCGAAGAGACGCAGGCCGGTTCCCAGCACGACCGGGAAAACTACCAGCCGCAGTTCATCGGCCAGGTTCTGTGCTATCAGTGTGCGCACGAGCTGATAGCTGCCGTAGACAAGGATTTCCCCGTCTAGGTTCCGCTTCAGCTCCGAAATCTCCTTTACCGCATCGCCGTTGAGGACCCTGGTATCGCTCCACTGAGGATGTTCGAGACTCGACGACACGACGTACTTGGGGATGTTCTTCATTCTGTCCGCCCACTCGCGGCTTACGCGGACCTCCGCGCCATCGCGCATCCGGGACTCGAACCACTCACTGCTCCGCCTGCCCAGCAGTAGCGCTTCGGCACCCAGCAGTTCCTCCGTCTCGTTGGCGGCCCAGTCTTCGAGGTCCTTGCCCCCTACGAACTGGTGGAACCAGCCGCCCAACTCGAAGCCTTCCTGGCCGTCCGGGTCTTGGACCACTCCATCGAGTGTGGCGTTGGCGCTGATGACGATCTTTCCCATTTCGGTGCTCCTTTGACAATGTTGTCGGCTGTCACTGGTCCAGACGCCGCAACATCGGAAAAGGAGGCGCTCCGCGACCGCCCCGCCCCGTTCGCGCCCCGGCCGGCGTCCATACGGTGTGGAACTACACACGAGGAATGAGGTGGCGGGAGTGGAGTTGGCGGGAACGGACCTGATGTCGAGGGCGCGGGCCGGCGACGGCGAGGCATTCCGGGCGCTGACCGAGCCACACCGTCGCGAGCTACAGGTGCACTGTTACCGGATGCTCGGATCGTTTCAGGATGCCGAGGACGCTCTCCAGGACACGATGCTCGCCGCTTGGCGAGGTCTCGAACGCTTCGACGGGCGCGCCTCACTTCGAACCTGGCTCTACCGCATCGCCACCAACCGGTGCCTCGACGCGCTGCGCTCTGCTCGCCGACGTCCTGCGAAGCAGTGGGACATCCCGGGAATCGAACTGCCGGAACCCACTGGACTCGGCGAAATCCACTGGCTCGAGCCCTATCCCGACGCCCTGCTGGACGGTGCGATCGGTGTGCCGCTCGGTCCGGAGGCGCGCTACGAGCAGACCGAATCCATTTCCCTGGCCTTCGTGACCGCCCTGCAGATCTTGCCGCCTCGCCAGCTCGCCGTCCTCATCCTGCGCGACGTCCTCGGATTCCACGCGAACGAAGTAGCCGACATGCTGGACACCACCGTCGAATCGGTCAAAAGCGCCCTCAAACGCGCGCGTGTGGGAATGCAGCGCCGACTGCCGGCGACCACTGCCCGCGAGCAGCCGCCCGCTGGCGACTCACCTGCCGAGCACGCGATCGTGGCGAAGTTCGTCAGCGCCTACGAGTCTGCCGACATCGACGCGTTGGTGGCTCTGTTGACCGACGACGTCTTCATGTCGATGCCACCGGTGCCGCTGGAATATCAGGGCCGAGACCTCGTGGCCCGCTTCTTCGCACTCATTTTCGGCTCGGCACAGAGATTCGAACTGGTGCCGACGCGAGCCAACGGTCAGCCGGCCTTCGGGGTCTACCGACACCCCTCCATCGGCATCTACGGATCCGGCCTCTTCGTCCTCACTCTCGCCGGCGACCGAATCAGCGCCATGACCCGCTTCGAAAACACCGTCCTCCCCATATTCGGCCTGCCGCAATCCCTCCCGAGTGCACAGTAGATCGCTGATTTGAGCCCGCTCGAGCCGCGGCGCGATGGCCATGCATGGTGGGGCGAAGCGTTCGGAGCGGGTTGTCGCGTGAAATCGGTTTGGTGACAGTGAAATTCGATACGGGTCAAGGATGGGTACCGGCTTCGGGGCTGGCGATGGCTGCGGCCATGATCACGCAGGCGCCGTGCCGGGCCCGGGGTCCGCTTCCTCGGGCTGGGACGGTGTCGTACGGGCCATGCGGATGAACCCACCCGCGGCGGGGCGGCGGGCTCAGCGCACGTAGGACAGGATGCTCATCATGCCCGCTTCTCCGTGGTAGGCGTTGTGGCAGTGCAGCATCCACTGGCCGGGGTTGTCGGCGTCGAGGTCGACTTCGACCGTCTGCATGGGCAACACGATGGAGGTGTCCTTGCGCGGCCCGGACCCGGCCCGGTTGACGAGCTGGAAGGTGTGGCCGTGCAGGTGCATGGGGTGGTACATCATGGTCTGGTTGCGGAAGCGCAGGCGGATCCGTTGCCCCTGGGAGACATTCAGGGCGGCGTGGTCGGGATATGCCTTGCCGTTGATGGTCCAGACGTATTTCTTCATATCGGAGCCGAGGGTGACGTCGAGGGTCCGATCGGGCTGCTTCGCCTGCAGGCGAACCGGTTCCGCGGCAGTGAGGCGATCGGCCGTCAGGGGCGCCACCGCGAGTTCGGCCGGTTGCACGTCGGCCGGGGGCGGGGTGCCGCCGCCGGTGCGGATCAGCGCGAAGCCGCGGCCCGTCTTGCCTTCCGCGGCGGCGACCAGCGGGAAGACGCCGTCCGCCAGTTCGACGATGGCGTCGTAGCGTTCGCCCATGCTGATGAGCAGGCTGGAGGTGGTGATCGGCTGCACCGGGAAGCCGTCGGTGTGGGTGACCCGCAGCTGATGTCCGCCGACGGCGACCCGGAACGCCGTATCCGCCGCGGCATTGATGATCCGCAGCCGGATGCGCTGCCCCGGTCGCGCGGTGACGACGGTGGGATCACTGCCCAGGCGGCCGTTGATCAGGAAGTACGGGTAGGTGACGTCGCCGGCGTCGGAGCCGAGTGGCGCGTTCGGGTCGGCGGGTGTGGACATTCCGCCCGAGCCCATGGTCATGCCGCCGTGGTTCATGCCCGGCATCCCGCCCATGGCCATGCCCGCCATGCCCTTGTCCCGCAGGGCCTGCAACTCCTTGTCCGGGTCGCGCCCGTTCACGCCGTCGAGCCAATCGTCGAGCACCACAACGGCTTCGGTGTCGTAGTCACGGCCGTCGGCCGGATCCTCGACGATGAGCGGCGCGTACAGGCCGCGGTCGAGTTGCACCCCGACGTGCGGGTGGAGGAAGTAGGTGCCGGAGTCCGGCGCGGTGAACTCGTAACCGAAGCTGCCGCCGGCCGCGATCGACGCCTGGGTGACGTCGGGGACGCCGTCCATATCGTTGCGCAGGGCGATGCCGTGCCAGTGCACCGTCGTCGGCGCCGGAAGCGCGTTGATGACGTTGGCACGCACCACTTCACCTTTGGCGACGCGGATTTCCGGGCCGGGCACCGCGCCGCCGAAGGCCCAGGTCGGCACCTGGACGCCACCGAGGTCGACGGTGGTCGGCTCGGCACGCAATGCCACGTCGCGGACGGTGGTGCCGGCCGTGCGACGCGCGGCCTCCGCGGCCCGGACCGCCTCGGAATCGGGCTGCACGAGGCTGGGCGCTGCCGCCGTGTTCTTCGTGCACGCGGCCAGTGTCGCGGCCGCCGCGGCGCCCGCTCCGAGCGCTAGGAATCCGCGCCGGTTCAGTGGCGATGCGAGTGGAAATCGATTGGAGGACATGGCTTCTCCCTGGTTGGTCGAATGTGGGGCACGCCGCGCCGTGGTGGGCGGCGGCCGGGATCACGAAGTCGGCCGCGACCGGTGGGCGCGGCGGACCTGTCAGATCCGCAGAATCGACAGTTCGGCCAGGGTGGGGACCGTCCACGGCGGTGGGCGGGCTCGGTGAATCCGCAGGGTCGGGAAGTTCGGTGGGCGGGCGTCACGGGGCCGACCTCCGGCCCAGTGCAGCAGCACGAGGCCGATCGCGACCGTCACCGCGGAGAGTACGAAGAATTCGCAGGCGTGGGTGAGCCCGTGCCCGCCGGGCTTGTCGCCGTGCATCCCCGCGTCGTGTCCCGGCTGCGGGACGGAAGGCATCGCCATCGTCGCCGAGGACATCTCGGAACCCGGCGTGCTGTGGTGTGCCGAGAACACACCCGCGTGCATGGCGGCGATCCCGAGCAGGAGCGCCAGCACTCCGAGCAGCCGGACGTATCCGGTCGCTCGCCGCGCAACGCGCTGATCAGCCACGTCAGCCAGCATAGCCCGACTCTGCCCGCCACCCCCTGGGGGTATCTATCACGAACCTGACGTGCGGCGGCCCGCATCACAGCACGCCTGCTTGCACATACCCATGAGCTTCCACTGGCTGTTCGCCGGCACCGCCGCCGGATTCGCGTCTCGGCCGCGCTGGTCATCGCGACCAGGATCCCGAACGCGATCGCCACCAGCGGAGACTCGTTCCGGGAGCGGGGCATGCATCTCTCGACCGCTACTTCCAGGTCAGCAGCTCACCGACCGAGAGCCTGCCGTTCGGAATCGCATTCGGCGCACCGGCCGGCAGCGGATCCGGGTACCCGAGGGCGATGGCATGCCGCGGCAGCCATCCCGGCGCGAGATCGAGCAATTCGGCTGCGCGAGAAACATTCTCGGCGGGATACAGCGTGGTCGGGCAACTGCCGAGCCCCTGTTCGGCGGCGGCCAGACACAGCGACTGGGTCAGCCGGCCCATGTCGAACTCGGTATCGGCGAAGCCGTTGTCCCGCGAGGCCAGGACCAGCACCAGGGGCGCGGCGGCCAGATGGACGGCATAGCCGCCGAGCCGGGACAGCTCACCCCGTACCGCCGAATCGGTGACGGCCACGAAGCGCCAGGGCTGCCGATTGCGCGCGGAGCCGGTCCAGCGGGCCGTGTCGATGATGCGCTCGACCACGGGGATCGATACGGGATCCGCCCGGAAATGTCGCACCGCCCGCAGTCCCCGGATCGCTTCATCCACGCGGCAACCCTATCGGCTCGAGCGGTGCGCGGAGATTGCCGACCCGATGTCCGGGTACCCGCCAAACATCGGCACCTGCACCGAAGAGGAGCCATCATGCCGGATCAACAACAGATGCAGCACAGCCCGAGAGCGCCGGGCGAGGGCCTGCGCCCGCCTTCCCAACCGGATAGCGAATCGATGAACGACGATACAGCTCACGATCATTGGGTAGCGCAGCCGCATTCCGACAGTGAACCGGCGCCGATTTCGGAAGCCGAGGAGCGTGCTGCCGAGCTGTCCAGCGATCAGCATCCGCTGGGCAGGCCCGGACGCAGGTTCGACCGGCACTCGCCGTTCATGGTGGGACTGATGGCCTCCGCGGGTGTGCTGGTCACAGTGGGGACCGTGCATATCGTGCTCACGGCACACGAGGCGCTGCTGCTCGTGGCCGCGGCGATGTTCCTCGCCATCGGCATGGAGCCGGCGATCTCGTGGCTGGTGCGCCACCATGTCCGCCGCGGTTTCGCTGTCACGCTGGTCTTCCTGATCGTGCTCGGCGGCCTGGCCGGATTCCTCTGGGCCGCGATCACACCGTTGATCGGCCAGGGGCAGAGCCTGATCCACCATGCACCCGACACCCTGCACCATCTCGAGGACCGCTACCCGCTGATCCGGGAGGCAGCCAACCGCTTCCACCTCGACCAGTGGCTGCAGCAGGCAACCGGCACCGACTTCGGCAAGGTGTCACAGGGACTGGTAGGAGCGGGCAGGGTGGTCTTCGGCTGGGTCACCGCCACGATCCTGGTCGCGGTCCTGACCGCGTATTTCTCGGCGAACTTCCCGGCCTTGCGCGCAAACCTCTATCGGCTCTTTCCGCGGGAACGTCGGCCCCGCGCCATCCTCATCGGGGATGCGATCTTCGCCAAGGTCGGCGGTTACGTGCTGGGCAACCTGCTGATCTCGCTGATCACCGGAATCCTCACCTTCATCTGGCTGGCCGCCTTCGGGGTCCCGTTCCCGCTGGTGCTGGCCGTGCTGGTCGCGGTGCTCGACCTCATCCCCCTGATCGGCTCCACACTGGCGGGTATCGCCATCGCGCTTGTCGCGCTGACAGTTTCGCTGCCGGTTTCCCTGGCGACCATCGTCTTCTTCATCGCCCTGCGCTGGCTCGAGGACTATCTGCTCGTCCCGCGCATCATCGGCCGCACGGTCCAGGTCCCCGCCGTGCTCACCGTCGTCGCCGTCCTCGTCGGCGGCTCGATGCTCGGCGTACTGGGCGCACTGCTCGCCATCCCCACCGCCGCGAGCCTGCTCCTGCTGGTGCGGGAACTGCTCTACCCCAGGCTGGACCGTCCCCAGGCTTCCGGCGTGGCCGACCCGCCCGATAGCCAGTGAGTCGGTCAGGACGACCCGTTCGAGTCGGTCGCGGTCGCGGTGCGGTCGTGCACCCCGTCGTTGAGGTACCGTCGCCATTGGCGGTGGGCCTCGTACGGACCGCAACTAATGCCCAGGCCCCGCGGACCGGGTAACCAGGCGAAAAATGGGCAAACCGCTAGGCCCGGTCAATCCACCATCGTTCAGGAGGCTGCCATGGTCGACGAAGGTGTCTATCGAGTGCGGTTCTGCGAGACGTGCACCGCGACCGCCGAGGAGGCCACGAATTTCCACGACCGCCTCAAAGCCCTGGGTGGAATGGTGGTCTACGGCGCCTATCCCGGCCCGCTCGTGATCGGTATCGCGGTGGATGCCGCCGAGCACGTCGCGTCCTTCCCGTTCGTCGAATCCGTCGTGTCGGTCACCGACAACTCGGCGGTGAGCGGCTAGGCGACGCCACACCAGGGTGTACCAATGTCCTTCGCGCCCGTGTCGACGCTCGGCTCTCGGCCCATCTCGCCGGCGATCCGTCGTCGAGGTCGATCACCCGGCGGTCCGGGCGCTCGCCCGCGCGATCCGATCGCGGTCCGACAGCGATATCGACTGCGCCCGAAGGGCATTCGAGTGGGTACGGGATGAGGTCGCGCACTCCTGGGATCGACTACCCGCACCTGCACCGCACACCGGCAGACGTTGTCGTCGATGCCCTGTGGTCGTCGATGCCCTGTGGCAGGCGACCGACATACCCACCGTGTGCGACGCCGGATTGCCGTCGCAACTCACCTGAATCGGCGGCGTTTCCACGCACGCGGCATACAAACCAACCGGTCTGTGTAGGCTAAATCCCGGCTCCTGGACCACTGTCCCGACCGGCCCGAAACGGGGAGGTGCGGCGTGTCACGCGAGGTCGACAATTCGAACAGCGCATTCGATCTCACCGTCGCGGCCGCCGACGCACCGGTATGGATCGTCACCACCCTCGCCGACGGCCACCGCGCCGGCTGCCTCGTGGGGTTCACCACACAGGTCAGCATCGAGCCGCGGCGATTCCTCGTCTGCCTGTCGAAACGGAACCACACCTATCGTGTCGCAGCCCGCGCAGGCCACCTGGCAGTCCACCTACTGTCGCACGAGTCCCTCGCACTGGCGCATCTCTTCGGCTCCGAGACCGGACTCGAGCTCGACAAGTTCGAACACTGCGACTGGCAGGAAGGACCGCACGCGCTGCCGATCCTGACGGCCACGGCCGGCTGGTTCGTCGGCGAGATCCTCGATCATGCCGATTTCGGCGACCACGTCGGCTTCCTTCTCGCCCCTACCGCGGCCCGACCACCGGCACCCGATACTCCCCCGCTCCGCTACACCGCGGTCGCCAGCCTCATCCCCGGCAACCGGCCCTGAGGCCGGTTACATGGGCATGTTCGGGAACATCATGTTCCACATCTGTCGGATCATGTCCATTATCTGCGTCCACATCACGGTCATCACCTCCTGTCCATTGCGAGGTCCTCTTCCTACGCGATACGCGTGGGCGTCCAAGGTTTGCGATGCGATCACGCGGCCGGAGTGAACCGGCGCTTCAGCGCTCGGCCCGATTCTCCGGCGCGATCGGGATGTCCGAGCCTTGTAAACGGGTGGCCAGCAGCTGTTTGCCCAGCTCGCCGCCCGTGCGGCTCTCGGTCTGGGCGCGGCGGAAGAAGTCGGCCAGCTCGGTGTCGGCGTCGCGTTCGGCGTCGGCGATGAAGGTGTCCAGCCGTAATGCGTTGTCCAGCGACGCCTCGACGAACCAGATCAGGTTGTAGTCCTTGTCGCGGGTGCCGGTGATGATGCCGGTTTCACTTGTCTTGCCCATGGCGTTGGTTCCCTTCCGCCGAGTGCTCGTTTCGTCTCCCCGATTGCCGCTTACCCTCGTCCGCGCCGGGTAAGCGGGCGGTATGGAACGTGTACATCTCGATCTCCGTGCTGGACCGAACGCCGTCCCGGTTCCGCCGATACGGCCGTCGGAACCGATCCCGCCGGTGGAGCCGGGGCAGCCCATACCGGAACCCGCGCCGCCCGTGCCCTTCCCCCCACCCGGACCACCGATTCCGGCGCCGCCGGAGCCGCGTCCGGAACCCGGGCCATCGGAACCTATTCCGCAGCTGCGCCCGCGGGTGCCGTCGGGTTGGGCAGGTCTACCGGGCTGTCGGTCAGGGTGATGCGCCGGCCGTGGTGGGTGAGGGTGACGCTGTCGCCGGATTCGAGTCGATAGGTGGTCGACCCGGCGGTGATGTGGACGGATATCCGGCTGCCGTGCCACAGGATTCGGAAGCACAGCCGATTCAGCTGCTCCGGGAGGCACGGGGCGAAGGCGAGGTCGCCGTCGTGGTCGCGCATGCCGCCGAAGCCGCCGACGCAGGTGATCCAGGTACCTGCGACCGAGGCGATGTGGACGCCTGCGGCGACGTCGTGGTGCAGGTCGTGCAGATCGGTGAACGCGGCCTCACGGAAATAGTCGTAGGCGAGCGCGAGGTGACCGATCTCGGCGGCGAGGACGGCTTGGGTGCACGCCGACAGTGAGGAATCGCGGACGGTCAGCGGGTCGTAGTACTCGAAGTTGCGGATCTTCTGATCGCGACTGAAGGCGTTGGGGCACAGGTGCATTGCCAATACGAGGTCGGCCTGTTTGACCACCTGCTGGCGATACAGATCGAAATACGGGTAGTGCAGCAGCAGTGGATAGTTCTCCGGCGGGGTGGCGGCGAAATCCCATGGGGCGTACCGGGTGAACCCTTCGGACTGCTCGTGTACCCCGAGTTCGTCGTTGTAGGGCAGATACATGGAGTCGGCACAGTGACGCCAGCGGGTGAGTTCCGCGGGCTCCACACCGAGTCGTTCGGCCAGATCGGGCCGCCGCGTACAGGATTCGGCGGCCTCGCGCAGGTTCCGCGCCGCCATCAGATTGGTGTAGATGTTGTTGTCGGCCAGGGCGGAGTATTCGTCGGGACCGGTCACGCCGTCGATGCGGAAGTCCCCGGCCGAGTCCGCGTGACCCAGGCTCACCCACAACCGCGCCGTCTCGACCAGCAGCTCGACACCGCACTCGGTCTCGAACTGCTCGTCGCCGGTCGCGACGAGGTAGCGGGCGGTCGCGTCGGCGATATCGGCATTCACGTGGACGGCCGCGGTAGCGGTCGGCCAGTACCCGGACGCCTCCGCACCGTTGATCGACCGCCAGGGGAACATCGCCCCGGCCTGCCCCAACTCCCGGGCCCGCTGCCGCGCCTGCCCGAGGGTCGAGTGCCGCCAGCGCAGCGCGTCACCCGCCGCCATCGGCATGGTGTACGTGAGCACCGGCAGCACATAGGTTTCGGTATCCCAGAATGCGTGGCCGTCGTATCCGGGACCGGTGAGGCCCTTCGCGGGAATCGCCCGCGCCTCGCCGCGCGCGCCCGCCTGCAGCACATGGAACAGCGCGAATCGCACCGCCTGCTGCAGTTCGGGGCTGCCGTCCAATTCGATGTCGGCCTGCGCCCAGAAGTCGTCGAGATAGGCGCGCTGACGGTCGAGCAACTGCTGCCAGCCGATCTCCAGCCCGGCCGCGAGCGCGGCTTCCACCTGGGCCCGCAGCGCGGACGCCGAGCGCCGCGCCGACCACCCGTAAGCCAGAAACTTGGTGAGGCACAGGCGATCCCCCGCGGGCACGCCCGCAGCGATCGTCATCCGGGCGAGATCGTCCTCGGCGTGCACATCGCAGCGGGTGGCCACCGCGACATCGAACTCGTGGTCCATCGCGGCCGCCATGCGCAGCTGCGACCGCCGGGTGTGATGGACCAGCACCGCGGAGAGGTCGCGCGCCACGGCGCACTCCCCCACGAGCGGGTGATCGAGCGCCGCGGCCAGGCGGGGATCGTCCGGTTTCGCCGGATCCGGTTCATTGGCGAGCAGATCCGACTGCACGACCACCTCGAGATCACCATCGAGCGGCTCGACCTCGTAGCGGATCGCCGCCAGCGCCCGCTCGGTGAACGACACCAGGCGTTCCGAACGAATCCGCACGCGGCGGCCGGTCGGCGAGGTCCACACGGTGGAGCGGCGCAGGGTGCCGGACCGGAAATCCAAGACGCGGTCGTGCTCGACCGCATTGCCGTAGCGCAGATCCATCGGCTCGTCCTCGACGAGCAATCGGATGATCTTCCCGTCGGTCACATTGACGACCGTCTGGCCCTCCGCCGGATAGCCGTATCCGGCTTCGGCGTACGGCATCTTCCGGGATTCATAGAAGCCGTTGAGGTAGGTGCCCGGTTTGCCGACCGGTTCCCCCTCGTCGAGGGTGCCGCGCAGGCCGATGTGCCCGTTGGACAGCGCGAAGATCGATTCGGTGCGCTGCAGCGCATCGAGATCGAGCCCGCACCAACGCAATTCCCAGGGCGCTACCTCGAATCTCGCATCGCTCATGAGGATTCCCGCAAGTCGGCCAGGTCGTGGACGACGACGTCGGCTCCGGCCCGGCACAGCTGATCGGTATGGTCCGGATCGCCGGTGCGATCGACGCCGACGACGAATCCGAACGCGCCCGCACGGCCGGCCTCCACCCCGGCGACCGCGTCCTCGAACACCGCCGTGGCCCGGGGATCGACGCCCAGGGCGCCCGCGCCCGCCAGGAACCCATCGGGGGCCGGCTTGCCGGGCAGCCCACGCTCCTCGAACGTGTTCCCGTCGATGCGGATCTCGGCGTAGCGATCCAGGCCGGTGGCGGCCAGCACCGCCGCGGCGTTCGCCGACGAGGATACGATGCCGATCCGCAGACCGGCCTGCTGCACAGCGGTAAGATAGTCCACCGACCCGGGGAAGGCGTGCACGCCTTCTCGTTCGATCAGCGTGTGCACGAGTTCGTTCTTCTTTTCACCGATGCCATGCACGGTCTGCGCGTCGGGACCGTCTTCGTCGGAGCCCTCGGGCAGCTCGATGTCCCGCGACTTCAGGAATTCACGCACCCCGTCCAACCGAGGTCTCCCATCGACGTACAGTTCGTAGTCCTGCTCCGAGAAGGGCTGGAATCCAGCGCCGCAGCGCTGGTGCAGAACGTCGTCGAAAGCGCTCTTCCACGCCTGCTCGTGCACTCCGGCGGAGTCGGTCAGCACGCCGTCCATGTCGAACAACACCGCGCTGATCGCACGCGGCAGCCCCAGGCGGCGGGTCCCGGTGCCCCGGTCGTCGTGGTCCATATCGGTGCCGTACCCGCGGCAACCCCGAACAAACACGATTCCCCCGGCGCGAGATGTTTCGCGGTGATTCCCCCGGTTACTCGACCGACTGCCGGCACTCCGGCCGGCGCTCACGACAGCGGAAGGCAAAAACTATGCTGATGCTCACCCCCACTGCCGTCGAGGCAGTCCGCGACATCACTTCCGGAGACGGCGCCCCGCAGGACGCCGGTCTGCGGATCTCCACCCCCGATGACGCCCAGAGCTTCCACCTGGCCGTCGCCGCCGAGCCGTCGCAGGACGACGAGGTGCTGACCGCCGAGGGCGCCCGCGTCTTCATGGACCGCAAGGCCGCCGAATTCTTCGACGACAAGATTCTCGACGCCGGCCTCGACGCGAAGGGCAATGCCACCTTCGTGGTCGGACCGCAGGCCGCCACCTCCTAGACCCGTCCGCGACCATGTCGGCGAACCTGGCTCGGAAACTGATCGAGTCGCACCTGGTGTCCGGTGCGATGACGCCGGGTGCGGAGATCGCGATCAGGATCGACCAGACGCTGACCCAGGACGCCACCGGCACCTTGGTGATGCAGGAACTCGAGGCCTTGAACCTCGAGCGGGCGCGCACCGAGGTCAGCGTTCAATACGTCGACCACAATCTGCTGCAGACCGATGAGAAGAACGCCGAGGACCACGAGTATCTCCGCACGGCCGCCCAGCACTTCGGCCTGTGGTTCTCCAAGGCGGGCAATGGTGTATCGCACCCGACGCACATGCAGCGGTTCGGTATACCGGGCAAGACTCTCGCGGGTTCGGATTCGCACACTCCGGCGGCCGGTGCGCTGGGCATGCTGGCCATCGGAGTGGGCGGATTGGAAGTGGCGCTCGCGATTTCGGGCCGGCCGCTGCACCTGAGGATGCCCGAGGTGTGGGGTGTCCGGCTGGAAGGCGAACTGCCGCAGTGGTGTTCGGCCAAGGATGTCATTCTCGAGATGCTGCGCCGCCACGGCGTGAGCGGCGGTATCAACCGCATCATCGAGTATCACGGCCCGGGCCTGTCGACTCTGTCGGCGATGGATCGCCACGTGATCGCGAACATGGGCGCCGAACTCGGGGCCACCACAACGGTATTCCCGAGCGACGCGGCCGTGCAGGCCTTCCTCCGCGAGGAAGGACGCGAGCACGATTGGGTCGAGCTGGCCGCGGATGCCGACGCCGGTTACGACGTCGAGGACTCGATCGACCTGTCCACCCTCGAGCCACTCATCGCGAAGCCGTCCTCGCCCGGCAACGTGGTGCCGGTACGCGAGGTCGCGGGCACCGTTATCGCGCAGGCGGTGATCGGCTCCAGCGCCAATCCCGGCCTGCGCGATTTCGCGATCGTGGCGGCCATGGTGGCCGGGCGGCAGACCGTGCCACAGGTCAGTTTCGACGTGAACCCCACCTCGCGGGAGATCCTCATCGATCTGACCGCGATGGGGGCCGTCACCGACCTGGTGGCCGCCGGGGCCCGCATCCATCAGGCCGGATGCCTGGGCTGCATCGGCATGGGCCAGGCACCGGCCGTGGGTCGCAACTCACTGCGCACCATGCCGCGCAACTTCCCCGGCCGCTCGGGCACCAAGGAGGACTCGGTCTGGCTGTGCTCGCCGGAAACCGCCGCGGCGTCGGCGCTCACCGGCGTGATCACCGATCCGCGGGAGTGGGCGCGCACCGTGCGCATGGACTATCCGAAGCTCGACCTGCCCGCCCGCGCCGCGATCAACACCATGATGCTGGTCGCCCCACTGGATCCGGAACAGGCCCGGCAGGTGCGGCCGGTGAAAGGGCCCAATATCTCCAGCCTGCCGCCCCTGGCCCCGCTGCCCGACCGGATCGAGGCGCCGGTGCTGCTGAAGGTCGGCGACAATATCTCGACGGACGAGATCTCCCCCGCTGGGGCACGGGCCCTGCCCTTCCGATCCAACATCCCCAAGCTGGCGATGTTCACCTTCACCCAGATCGACGAGACATATCCGGAACGGGCACAACGGGTTTCCGAATCCGGCCATCTGATCGTCGGCGGCGAGAACTACGGTCAGGGCTCCTCTCGCGAGCACGCCGCGATCACCCCTCGCTACCTGGGGCTGCGAGCGGTCATCGCCAAATCCTTCGCTCGCATCCACTGGCAGAACCTGGCCAACTTCGGTGTCCTGGCACTCGAATTCGCCGATCCCGCCGACTACGACGGCATCGACCGTGACGACTTCCTGCGCATCGACGATCCGGGCGAGATCGCGCACCGGACGACATTGCAGGTGCTCAACATGAGCAAGGAAACGACTTTCACCGTCCGGCATCGTCTTTCGCCACGACAGGTACAGGACATCCTGGCCGGCGGCCTGATACCCCGCCTGGCGCAACGTGCAGAACCGACGCGGAAGGGAGGCGTTCCGTGCTGTCCCGCCTGATCGGCCTTACCACCGGTACGGCCCGGGGGCTCGCCCATGGTCTGGGAACCGCGGCCGAGGTCGGCGCACAAGTGCGCCACGATCTCGGAACGCTGCTCGATCCCAGCCTGCACCGCGACCGCCGGCTGGCACGTGTGGGTGATCGGGTGTTCGTGGAAGTGCACGGTCTCGGTTCCGAGCGCGGCCCGAAACTGGCCGCGGCGCTGCGCGACACCTTGCGCGCGTTTCCCGGCATCCAGCAGGTGCGGACCAATGCGATCACCGGGCAGGTCATCGTCACCACCGATGCCGACATCGCCGATCTGGTGGCGGCGGTGGCGGAGATCGAGAGTGACTTCGGGGTCGCCGACCGGCCCTGGGATCCCACCATCCCGCATCCCGGAGACCTGGAACCCGCACTGTCGGCGGCCATTTCGCTGGCCGGCGACACCCTGGCCCTCGGTCTCGCGGTCGCCGGCGCGCTGACTCCCCGGCGGGCTCCCGTGCAGTTCTTCCAGGCCGCCGCCGCCATGTTCGATACGCAGCCGCGGCTGCGGGCCGTGCTGGAACAGCGCCTCGGACTCGCACGCACCGACCTGCTGGTGACGACCGCCAATGCACTCGGACAGGCGGCCGGTGAGGGTGTGGGCAGCCTGCTCGTGGACGCCGGGCAGCGAGCGCTGGTCCTGGCCGAGGCGGGGGCTCGGCACGCTCGGTGGCGGCAGTGGGAGCTGGACGGGGATCACTCCCGGCGCCTCACCGGGCCCAGAGAGCCGCCGCGACTCGGACCCCGCCCCGTCGAGCTACCGCCGGGACCGGTCGAGCAGTGCGCGGACGAGGTCGCCACCGGATCGGCGCTCGCCGCCGCCACCGCCCTGTTCGGCCGCGGCGCCGCCGACGTCGCACCGACGCTGGGGCTCGCCGCGCCGAAAGCCGCACGCACCAGCCGGGAATCGTTCGCGGCGGCCGTCGCCATCCGCCTTTCGCTCGCCGGGGTGGTGACCGTCGATCCCGGAGTGTGGCGGCGGTTGGACCGGCTCAGTGCCATTGTCATCGACGGTGAGGTCCTGCTCGGCTCCCATCGCCTGGTCCTCGACGCCGAAGCGGCGGACGAGCGTGAGCTGCGGCGGATCTGGAGCGGCGCGCAGGAGCGGCTCTGGATCGCCGACGATGCGGATTCCCCGGCCGCAAGCGATGATTCGGGCGCCGATGGGCCGCTACGCTTCGTCGAGAGGGAGCAGCCGGGACCGGGTGGACTGACCTGGTTCGAGGTCCACGATGGTTCCCGGCAGATCGGGCGCGTCCTCGTCGGACATGAACTGCATCCGCATGCCCAGGCGATCCTGCTGGCGGCTCGTGACGCCGGGTTGCGAGTGATTCTCGCCGGGACACCGGACACCGCCGAATTGCGCTCCTCCACAGACGAATTCGTTCACCACACACAATCCCTGCACGACCTGGTGCGCCGGTTGCAGGAGCACGGCCATGGCGTCGCGGTGGTCTCCGCGTCAGCGGATCGCGCGCTCGCGGCAGCCGATGCGGCAATCGGCGTGGTGCGTTACGACCCGGCCGGCGGGCGGCAGTCCCCGTGGGCAGCCGACGCCCTGTGCACCGACCTGGCGCAGGTATTGGGTGTCGTGGCGTCGATCGCACCCGCGCGCAATGCGAGTGCCCGGGGCCGCGCCCTGGCCCTGTCCGCGGCGTCGCTGGGCGCCCTGCTGGTCGCGGCCGCGCCGCAACGCCACAACGAGCAGCTCCCGGTCACGGCCGCTCAGGCCACCGGCCTGCTCACCGGCGGTGTGAGCGGTTGGCGGGCAACCGATTCCGACCTCGACGCCGCCGACGCACCCCTGTTGCCCTGGCATGCGCTCGAAGCGCACGAGGTGCTGACCCGACTGCCCGAACCGGAGCCGGACACCGAAATCTCCCGGCCGCATCCGCTCGCACCGATCCTCGACCGGGCGACCGCGGCCGTCGCACCGTTCGGCCGGTTCGCCGGGCAGCTGCGTGCGGAGGTGGCCGACCCGCTGACGCCGATCCTGGGCGTCGGCGCCGCGGCTTCCGCGATCCTGGGTGCGCCGGCCGACGCGCTGCTGGTGTCCTCGGTGATGACCGTCAATGCCGTGGTGTCGACGGTGCAGCGCCTGCGCGCCGAAGCCGCATTGCGCGATCTCCTGCACGGCGAGGAACTGCACGCCTGCCGAATCGAACGGCGGGACGCGCTGGAGCGGAACCCGGACGATCTGGAAGACCTTGCCGGACAGCGTATCCCGGTCCAGGACCTGCACGTCGGCGATATCGTGCTGGTGCGCACCGGCGATGTGGTGCCCGCGGACGCCCGGCTGCTGTGCTGCGACGACCTCGAGATCGACGAGTCCGCACTGACCGGCGAATCGGTGACCGTGGAGAAACGAGTGGCCGCGACGCCCGGAGCCGCCCTGAGTGACCGGTACTGCATGCTGTTCCAGGGCAGCACCGTCGTCAACGGCATCGCGGCGGCGATCGTGGTGGCCGTCGGCGCCGACACCGAGTCCGAACGTGCTGCCGCGGCGGCGATTCCACCGCGCCGGAGCGGCGTCCAGGCGCAGCTGCGCCGCCTCACCGATCGGGCGTTGCCCACCACCTTGGCCGGCGGCTCGGCCGTCACCATCCTGGGCTGGCTGCGCGGCCGGCCGCTGCGTGACGCGCTGGGCGAGGGCGTGGCGGTCGCGACCGCCGCCGTCCCGGAGGGGCTCCCGCTGGTCGCCACGGTGGCGCAGTCGGCAGCGGCCCGGCGGCTGTCGCGAAGCGGAATTCTGGTGCGCGCCAGCCGGACCGTCGAGGCGCTGGGCCGGGTCGACACCATGTGCTTCGACAAGACCGGCACCCTGACCGAGGGCAGGCTGCGGCTCACCGCCCTCGCCTCCCTCGATCGAGAATGGGAGCCCGGAGATGCCGATCCCGCCGCCCGGCAGCTGCTGCGCGACGCCGCCCACGCCTGCCCGGATCCCGACGGCCCGATCGTGCACTCCACCGACCGCGCCGTCCTGGACGCGGCCGCCGACGTGCCCGCCGACGAGGGCTGGGAAACGGTGGAGGAATTGCCTTTCGAGTCGAATCGGGGCTTCGCCGCCACTCTCGGCCACAACCCGCAGCGGCTGCGCCTGGTGGTGAAGGGCGCGCCCGAAGTGGTACTCGACCGCTGCGCCCGGGTGCGGCAGAACTCCGAAAAGAGTTCCAGCACACCATTTTCCGACACCGAGCGCGAACGGGCCGACCACCTGGTGCACGATCTCGCGGACCGGGGTCTGCGCGTGCTGGTCGTGGCACGCCGCGAGCTGCAGTCGACGCCGGACGATATCGAGGGCGCCGTCGAGAAGCTCACACTGATCGGCTTCCTGGGCCTGGCCGACACCCCGCGCCCGCAGGCACAGCCGCTGATCACCGCCCTGCGGCACAACCGGATCGGCGCCCGCATCATCACCGGTGACCATCCGGTCACCGCGGCCGCCGTGGCCCGCGAACTGGGTATCGAAGCCACCACCGTGACCACCGGCGCGGAACTGGACGAACTCGATGAATCGGGTCAGTCCGAACTCATCGAACACAGCACGGTTTTCGCCCGGGTGAGCCCGCAGCACAAGGTCCGTATCGTCTCCGCGCTGCAGCAGAGCGGTCACGTGGTGGCGATGGCCGGCGACGGCGGCAACGATGCCGCCGCCATCCGCACCGCCGATATCGGAATCGGTTTGGCCGCACGGGGTTCCACGGCCGCACGCAACGCCGCCGATCTGGTGCTCACCGATCCGGACCCGCTGGTGCTGCTCGAGGCGCTGACCGAGGGGCGCAGCATGTGGCGGCGGGTCAGCGACGCGGTGGGTGTGCTGGTCGGCGGCAATGCCGGTGAGGTCGCGTTCACCGTGCTGGGGACCGCGGTGGCCGGGCGCGCGCCGCTGGGGACCCGGCAGTTCCTGCTCGTCAACCTGCTCACCGACATGTTCCCGGCCATGGCCGTCGCGGTGTCGCCCGACCCGGCGGCCGAGGAGAACGCCGAAAGCTCCAGCCGCGCCGAGGAACTGGGCGCGCGCCTGGCCGCTCGGCCGCCCGCCGATCTGGGCGCCGAACTGCTGCACGCCATCCTGTCCCGGGGCGCCACCACGACCGCGGGCGCCACCGGGGCCTGGCTGGTCGGCCGATACACCGGGACCGCCCGCCGGGCGAGCACCATCGGGCTCGTCGCCCTGATCGGCACGCAGCTGGGCCAGACCCTGCTGGCCGCCCGGCACAGCCCGCTGGTGTGGTTCACCACCGCTGCCAGCGGCGCCGTCCTGGTCACCGTCGTCATGACGCCGGGCATCTGCACCTACTTCGGCTGCCGACCGCTCGGCCCGGTGGGCTGGGCGATCGCCGGCGGCGCGGCCGGTATCGCGACCGCGATCGGCGCGTTTGACGGCGGGCATGCCGGGAACAGCGACAACGTCAGGCCCACGTAAGGAACGTCAAGCCCACGTAAGGCAACTCTTCCGGAAAGGAGTCCACCATGCTGCGGCGAATTGCTCACCCCATGCTGGCGACCGTCTTCGTCGTCGACGGAATCGACACCCTCACCAATCCGGATCCGCGGGTCAAGACCGCGACCTCCGCGGTGCAGAAGGGCGAACAGAAGCTCCCGCCACAGCTGGCGAAGTATCTGCCCGACGATCCGGGGCGCGTGGTCCGGATCAATGCGGCGGTCCGCATCGGCGGCGGTGTGCTGCTGGCGCTCGGGAAGCTGCCGCGGCTGTCCACCGCGGTGCTCGCCGCGACCGTGGTCCCCGCGGCGCTGTCCGAACCGGGATACTGGACCGAGGAGGACCCGGAGCGGCGCGCGGCGAAACGCACTGCGCTGCTGAAGGATGTGAGCCTGCTGGGCGGCCTGCTCATCGCCTCCACCGATCGGCAGGGCAAGCCCTCACTCGGCTGGCGCGGCCGTCGCGCTCTCGACAAGCTCCACACGGAATCCGGCCCGGCCCATGATCGCGTCGCCCAGCTCGCCGATGCCGCGAAGGAACACGGACCGGAACTGGCCGCGACGCTACGCGAGCAGGGCGAACGCCTCGCCGAGTCCGCCCGCGAGCATGGTCCCGAACTCGTTGCGACAGTGCGTGATCGGGGCGAACGCCTCGCCGAGTCCGCCCGCGAGCATGGCCCCGAACTCGTTGCGACAGTGCGTGATCGGGGCGAACGCCTCGCCGAGTCCGCCCGCGAGCATGGCCCCGAACTCGTTGCGGCGGTACGCGATCGCGGCGAACGCCTCGCCGAGGCCGCACAGCACCGCGGCGAACAGCTCGCGGAGACCACCCGTGACGTCGGCGCCCAGTGGGGCAGGACCGCCTCCGATCGCGGCGGCCAACTCCTCGATGCGGCCCGCGAGCATGGCGGCCACCTCGCCGAGAGCGCACGGGAACACCGCGGGCCGCTCTCGGATTCCGTGCGGGAGCACGGGGCACAGCTCGCCGGAACAGCGCGGGAGCAGGGTGCACAACTGGCCTCCACCGCGCGCGAGCGCGGCGGGCGGCTCGTGCGGGCCGCGCGCGAACGCGGCGAGCGGGCGGCGGACGCGGCTCGCGACGCCGCCGGCCGGACACGATGACGGGAGCCCACACCATGACGTCTCAGTACGTCATATCCCGAACGGCCCGAACGGGTTTGTGGCTGTGCGCGGCGGCGACGGCGGTCGCCGTCGCCGCCGGCTGCGCGAACAGCACCGCACCGGGCGTTCCCGGAACAGGTGCGCCGCAGCCCTCCGGGCAATCGTCCGGCGGGCCCACCATCACCGCGGACGCCGCGCAGCAGCTGTGCGACATGATCCGGTCCGAGGTCGACAAGTGGCGCACCGACGGCCCTACCGAGGCACGACTGAAATTCAATGCCACCGTTCAGGATTGGGCGTTGCGCAACAACGGCGTGAATTTCGCGGTGATGCGCAATCGCTCCGTCATCGACCAAACCACCACGGCCACCTGCCCGGACGTCCACGACGCGGCCGTGCAGGCGATCCAATTCCCGGACCTGGCTTCGGGATTGGTCGGCTTCTGACATCCGCCGGGGCGACGCGCGCCGCCCCGGCGCGATCGGTCACCGCCCCGGCGAGATCGGTCACCAGCTCAATTCGCGAGGGAATCGGCGCGCAGCTGCCCGAGGGTCTTGGCCAGAATGCGCGACACCTGCATCTGCGAGACGCCGAGGCGTACGGCTATCTGGTTCTGGGTCATCGACTCGAAGAATCGCATCACCAGGACCCGGCGTTCCCGATCCGGCAGCTCGGCGATGAGCGGACGGACCGCGAGCAGCTGATCCACGTGTTCGTAGCCGGTCTCTTCGTCCCCCAGCGCGTCCAGCATCGCCAGCGGAGTGTTCTCCCCGTCATCCGGGCAGGCCGCTTCCAGTGAGGCGCTCTGGTAGGCGTTGGACGCCAGCAGCGCCTGGGTCAGCTCTTCCGGATCGACCTCCAGCTCGGCGGCCAGTTCGCGGGCCTTCGGCATCCGGCCCAGGCGCTGCGCCAAGGTCTCGATGGCGGTGCCCAGCCGCACCTGGGTCTCCTTGATTCGCCGCGGCACCCGCACGGCCCAGGTGCTGTCACGGAAGTAGCGGCGGACCTCACCCATGATGGTCGGGACCGCGAAGGACAGGAAGCGGGAGCCACGATACACATCGAAACGGTCGATGGATTGGATCAGCCCGAGCCGTGCGACCTGGAGCAGGTCTTCGAATGCTTCGCCACGACCGGAAAACTTGCGTGCGATGTGATCGGCCAGCGGCAGGCAGCGATCTATCGCTTCCTCTCGCAAGGCGCTTCGCTCGGGAGCATCGGTTTCGACGGCGACAGCCAGTTGTTTGAGCAACGGCTCGATATCGTCGTAGCTGTCACCCGTCATCGGAATCACCCCGTATTCGGCTGAACTGCATGAAGAAGGGGTACCCAGTCCACGCTCCATTGAACGCCTTCTCCGCAATTGGCGGCAAATTACCAGGTCAGGTGCTTTTGCCACGGTGCTGATGCCAGGGATGCATCACCCATATCGCTGTGAACAGCGAGCCGAATACGATTCCTGCCACAATCCCCGCCCAGGTCCCACCGACGGTGTCGAAAATGAGCGCGGCCACCCCGGTGAGTGCGATACCGAACAGTCCCAACCCCACGATGGCGTAACGGTGAGCGGCATTCACGACATTCTCGATCCGATGTCGCCGGAACAGCATCCGATGCGCGGCGACCGGCGCCACCAGGCAGATGGTGGCACCGATCGAAGCGGAGACGATCACCAGATACAGCACCCGCAGCGGCTCGGACAGCGTTCCGAACCGATTCTGGAACGGGATCGTCAGCAGGAATCCGGTCAGCAACTGCACGCCCGTCTGCACCACGCGCAACTCCTGCATCAGACTGTTCCAGTTCCGATCCAGCTGCTCGGTAGCGGTTTCATTCCGGCCGCCTCTCATTGGACCCGATTACCCGCGCCCACCGCGATCAAGCGCTGCGGCAGCAGATATTTCGCCGCTCAGCAAAACTTCGGTAACCCGAGTTTGAGTGCCCGTGCGCCGGGAACAGCCTGGATGTATCACTCGCCCGACAAAGGAATAATCATGATCATTCTGGGCCTTATTCTGCTGATCGTGGGAATTGTTTTCGGCCTCTCGATCCTCACGACCATCGGCGTCATTCTGATGCTCGTCGGCGCAGCGGCCTGGCTGCTCGGCATGGCCGGCCGCCCGATCGGCGGACGCTCCCACTATTGGTGATGCAACGCGCGACCCCCTGACCGATTCGATTGCAGGTCAGGGGATACCGCTCCACAACGATCTCGCCACCCGGTTCACCCCGTCGACGGTCCCGGCTTCTCGCGGCGATAGGCGTCCACCGCCGTCGGCAGCGTCGGGTAGAGGCGGTTCGTTCCGATCCGGTCGATCAACCCGGCGGCAGCCAGCACGTCGCGCAGGTCCTGCTTCACCCAGGCAATCGCGAAAACGATTCCACGAGAGCACAGTTCCTCTTGCAGTTCGAGTGCATCCAGCGCGGTGAGATCTACTTCGACATTGGCCTCCGCATTGAGGACGGACCAGCGAATCGCTGCCGAACCGTCGGAGCCATCGGCTGCAGCCAGTGCGCGGCGCCGGAAGTCCTCGGCATTGGCGAAGACAGGGGCGCGTCGTACGCGTCGTAACGGCCATAGCCCCCGGCCACCCCCCGCTGCATTGCTACTCACCGAACCGGCTGTCACCAGTATTCCGTGATCGACTGAACCGCACGACTACGGGGTATCCGGCGAGCGCCACATTGAACGCCAACGTCGTAGCCTGTATCGAATCGGTCAGTATTCCGAGTGCCTTCCGGGCGAATCCGTCCTCCTCCAGTGGGCTGCCGGTCTCGCACACGCTGGTCACCCGAATTCGGATTCTCCGGGCGTCATAGCGGAATTCGCACTCGATCACCGTGCCGTGCACAGCGGCGACCATCAGCTCGCTCGCGACTTCGTCGAGGGCGACGCCGACATCGGTCATCACATCGAGGGTGAAATCCGCTGTCAACATGATGTTTTCGGTCACCCTGCGCAGCAGCCACAGGTATGACACCTCGGCGGGAACGTGCAATCTCACTGTTCCCGGATCGGATTTCCGCGCCGACTCGAAGTACGGTACGAATCGTTCGGTATCGGTGTCCGCGATCATCCTGGCGGCCACGGCGTCCGGCACCCGACCGCCGTTTCCGCCCTCGTTCCGAGGTGAGTACATTTGCGTCCACCATTCACCGGTGCCGCTTCCGATCACGGCTGTTCACTACTCGCGTACCCGTTCTGCGAGGCGGAAAACACCGTGGAATCAATAGCCTTCGACGAACGGCGTGGATCGAACACGTTCGTGGACCGTCAGCAGCAGATGGTCGAACCTCGTCCGGAGCCGGGCACTCGAATCGGCGATCGAAGGCAAATCCGCGACCAGCTGGGTCGCGAGCACACGCAATTTGATGTTGGTTTCCTGAGACCGCCAGATCAGAATGCGAAACGCCTGGTCCGCGCTGATGCCGTAGACGACCATGAGCGCGCCCTTGGCCTGCTCGACCACCGCGCGCGCGGCGTACAACTCCGGCAGCCGGTGGTCGAGAGTCTCCTGGCTGTGCTCGGCGAGCGTGTCGGTCATGTCCATGTAATACCCGGCGGTTCCGACCACCCGGCCTGTTCCGTCGAGCATTTGATCACCGACAACCAGGACGTCGTGCACTTCCCCGGCGGTGTCGATGATGCGGTGGCGACTGCAGAATGGCTCCGCGTTCTCGACCGAACGGGCAATGGTGCCGGCCACCTGTTCCCGATCCTCCGAATGCTTGTGTGCGAGAAGCAGTTCCGTGGTCGGCTGGACGCTTCCAGGTGGATAGCCGTGCATCTTCGCCACCTCGGCGGACCACTCCCACCGCTGATCATCGAACCAGAAGCGGAAGCCACCGACGAGACACGGGGCTTCCACACCCATCACCGATTCGAACGCCCGGGTGCCCTCGGGTGAGATATCGCCTCCCTCTGCCACACCGCGATTATCCGCCCACCCGGTCATTCTTGGGAGATCGCTTCCACGACTTCACCGGAATCCCGGTGGCTGAGTGTTCGCGCGATGTCGGCCTGGGCAATGATGCCGACCAGGTGGTCATTTTCGACCACCGGGAGCCGTCGCACCTGGTGCCGAGCCATCAGCTGCATGACGGTGGACACGTCGTCGTCGGCCTCGGCCACCACCAGCGGGCCATCGACCAATTCCCCCACCTTCACCTCGAGCGGATTCTCGCGCTGCGCCACCACGTTCACAGTGATATCCCGATCAGTCAGGATGCCGTGCAACCGAGAGTCCTCGCCGACGATCGGCAGGGCCCCGACGCACAGCTCCGCCATCATGCGTGCGGCGTCGACCACCGTGTCGGTCGACCGGACACAGCGGCAGTGCGGCGTCATCATTTCGCGCGCGGTAGTCATCGCTGTCTCCTCGATTTCCGCGGATCAGGTCCGGCGAGCGTCAATTCGCCGCCACACGGCCTGACGGGGTTGCTCATTGACTGGGCTGCGGCACATTGACATGGCAATTCGCGATTTTCGGGTTCACGCCGAAGTAGTTCAGCGGGCCCGCGATGATGGTCACCGCGATTGTTCCGGCGCTTGCGCAGTTGGATGGCGCGCTGTCGTAATAGTGCCGTTGACCCGCGGCGACGGCACCGATGACCAGCCATAAAAGCACCAGCACCACGATGAGGCTGCCCGCGCTCGTGCGTCGGCCCAGCCAGCGGTCGTTTGCGTATGTTCTCACTTCGCATCTCCTTGTTCGACCACCCACTGCCGGCGTCGGTTCCAGATTCGGGCAGTCGCGATATTTCCTTCTCTCTCGACGACCGGATACCCCGCCGAGTACCGGCCTAACAGGGTCGTTCCATGGTGTTCCGGACAAGCGGCACGGGACTCGCGAGTAACCTCATGGCAATGGACGCGGCACAGTCGACCGTCGGCGTTGAGGAAGAATTCCTGCTTGCGGACCCTGTGACGGGTGCGCCCGCCGCGAACAACGCGGACGTGGCACGAACCGCCGCCGAGAGCGGGATCGACCTGAAGCTGGAACTCACCCGATGCCAGGTGGAGACCAATACCCGCGTGCACTCCAGCACCGCTGAGTTGATTCAGGAATTACGCAAGTTGCGTCTGGGTGTGACATCCTGCGCCGAGCAGAACGGCGCTCGCCTGCTCGCGGTGGCCATTCCGCCGACCGTCCCGCACCAGTTCCCGTTCACCGACACACCCCGCTACCGGCGCATCGAGCAACATTTCGGCCTGCTCGCCCACGAGCAGGGGCTCTGCGGCTGCCATGTCCACGTCGCGGTTCCGGATCGAGAGACAGCCCTCCAGGTCAGCAATTTCGTGCGCCCCTGGTTGCCGCTGTTCCTGGCGCTGACCGCGAATTCCGCGATCTACCGCAGCGTCGACAGCGGGTTCGCCAGCTGGCGAAACATCCTGTGGCAACGCTGGCCCAGCGCTGGACCTCCACCCTATTTCACGTCGACCGAGGATTACGACGCCCTGGTCGCCATGATGATTTCGAGCGGATCCATTCTCGACGAGACGATGGTGTATTGGGACGTCCGTCCGTCCTTGAACTATCCGACCGTCGAGATCCGCGTCAGCGACATCCCCGCCACGGTCGAGGAGACCGCCCTGCTCGCCACCCTGGTACGAGCCACGGTAATGACCGCGCGAAATGCATTGGAGCAAGGGATCATCGCACCCCCGGTCCAGCATGAATTGCTGCGCGCGGCGTACTGGAAGGCCGCTCGTACAGGCATCGACGGCAACGGTGTCTACCCGATGAACGGCAGTGTCATGCCGGTTCGCGCGCTACTCGCCGCACTCGTCGATCACGTCGGGCCGGCACTCGAGGAGTTGGGGGACCGCGATTTCGTCACCAGCACCCTCCGGACCGTTCTAGCCCGCGGCAATGGCGCGCGGCGCCAACTCGGAGCCTTCCGGATGCGCCGAGACGTCGGCGATGTCATCACCGAGTTGGCGTATGCCACCCTGGAGGGCTGCCACCGGCACCCCGTCAACCTGCCTACCTGAGAAGGATCCGATCGCCGTGGGTCGCTATCACCACGAAGTCTCCGGGCCGGTTCGGTTGCAGGCAGGGGATTTCGGTGTGGATTCCGCGAGACGCGGCGGCTGAGCGTTCCTGCTCTGCACGTGCAGACGGCGGTCGACGAGCTCGCCGCTCACCGCGTGGCGCGACGGAGGGTGATCGGCGTGCTGACCGTATACGGCGAACAGTGCAACGGCTTCGGCCCGACCGACCGCGCGGGGTGCGGGCACGCCCGCGGTGATTGATTGATCGAGGCCGCAGTGGGTACCGCGCCACTATGGCGACCTCCGTCGACAAACTACTGCAGACGCTGACCAGGGCGGTGAACACGCTCGCGCAGACCGATATCCGGTTCGCGGTGGCCGGCGGGTGCGCGGTGTACGCCCGCGGCGGACCGGCATCCGAACACGATGTAGACCTGTTCATCAAGCCCGCCGATGTCTCCCGGGCCCGCAGCGCCCTGGTCGCGGGCGGTTTGCGCATCGCCGACGCCCCGGAAGACTGGCTCACCAAGGCATACGACGGGGATGTCCTGATCGACCTGATCTACCGCCCCAGCGATCGCGAGGTCACCGACGAGATGCTGGATCGCGCCGAGGTCATGCGCGTGGGGTCCGTGGTGACGCCGGTCATCAGCGGAACCGATCTGATGATCGACAAGATGCTGGTGTTCGACGCGCACCGGCTGGATCTGGCACCGCTGCTCCGGATCGCCCGGGACCTGCGTGAGCAGGTCGATTGGACCGAGGTGCGCGCACAGACCCGGCACTCGCCCTACGCCCGCGCATTCCTCGGCCTACTGGCCGACCTCGAGGTGATCGGAGTGCCGTCATGAGCGACTTCCCGCAGTACGACACGGCGCACGTGCATCGCGCGCTGGCCGAGGATCCCCGGACCTCCGAACTCGGCGTCCAGGTGCGGCTCCAGGCCGGCGTCGTGGTGCTGACCGGCGCGGTGACCACCGAGGAGCGCCGGCGGCAGGTGGAACTCGTTGTACGCGAACAACTTCCCGAATCCCGAATCCGCAACGAGGTCCGCGTGACCCCGCCGAGGACTCCCGGGACCAGCGAAACGCTCGGGACGTGACCGGGAAAGGACAGTGGCACATGCGGATAGCTGCCGTTGGCGATGTACACGTGGGCACCGATTCCCAGGGCCTGTACCGTCCCGCGCTCGAGGACCTGCACCGGCACGCGGATGTCCTGCTCCTCGCCGGGGATCTGACGAAATGCGGCACCGTGGCGGAGGCCCAGGTCGCCGCGCGCGAGTTCTCCGGCCTCGGCATCCCGGTCGCTGCGGTACTCGGCAACCACGACTATCACGGGGATGCGGCGGAGGAGGTCGCCGCCGTCCTCGCGGATGCCGGAATCGTGGTGCTCGAGGGCACGGGCGTCGCTTTCAGCATCGACGGGACAGTGCTCGGGATCGCCGGTACGAAAGGCTTCGGCGGGGGCTTCGCGGGCCGGTGCGCGAGCGTCTTCGGCGAACCCCTGATGCGGGAATTCGCCTCGCACACCGTTGATCTCGCCAACGCACTGCACACGGCGCTGAGTGCGCTCGACACCGATATCCGTATCGCCCTGACCCACTACTCGCCCATCGAGGCCACCCTCGCCGGCGAGCCTCGCGAGATCTATCCCTTCCTCGGTTCCTACCTGCTCGGTGAGGCCATGGACACGGCCGGCGCCGACCTCGCGCTGCACGGCCACGCCCACGCGGGCACCGAGCACGGCGAGACGCCCGGCGGGATACCGGTCCGCAATGTGGCCCAGCCCGTGCTGGGCACCGCGTACGCGGTCTACGAGCTGCATCCGGCCCCGCCCGTGCCCGCCACCCGTTCCCGCGCATCCAGCTGATCCGCGGCGTCATACCTCGATCCGCTCGCCCAGGACCACCGTGCGGTGGCGGGGCAGCCGGAAGTAGTCGGCGACGTCAGCCGAGATATAGCTGATCGCAATGAAAAGCCTTGTGCGCCATCGGGACATGATGGGTTTGGCCGCGGCGCGCAACTCGATCTCGGACAGGAAGTAGGACGCTCGGTCGAGGTCGAGTTCGCCTTCTGTCTCGTCCGGATCCAGCCCGGCCAGCGCCGCCGGGACATCGGGGTGTTCCATATAGCCGACCCGCACGGTCACGTGGACGATGCCGTCGTCGCGGTAGCCGAGGTGATCGATCCCCACACGGTCCTCCGGTGAAACCCGCGGCACCGGCTCGGTGTCGACCGACACGATGACGGTCTGGCGATGGCGGACACCGTTGTGCTCGACATTGGCGCGCAGGGCCAGCGGCACGGTTTCCTTGCTGCGGTTGAGGAATACCGCCGTGCGGTCGATGATCGTCAACCGCGACCTGTCGTGCCACAGCTCGTCGACGAACTCACGCAGCGAGCCTTCCATCCGGTCCCGCTCGTCGGCGACCACCTCGCGTCCGCGCTGCCAGGTCGTCATGACCGTGAACGCGGCCAGTCCGATCAACAGGGGCAGCCAGGCCCCGTGCACCAGCTTGGTGAGATTGGCCGCGACGAACAGCAGGTCCACCGCGAGCAGCGGCGCCCAGACCATGACGACGAGCCACAGCGGCAGCCGCCATCTCGCGTACGCGAGGTAACCGAGCAGCAGGGTCGTGATGGTGATCGTGCAGGTCACCGCCATGCCGAACGCGAAGGCCAGCGCGGTCGAACTGCGGAAGGCGAAAACCAGTGTGAGCACCGAGACCAGCAGCAGCCAATTGATCCACGGCACGTAGATCTGCCCGGGCGTCGACTCCGAGGTGTGTGCGATGCGCAGCCGCGGCAGATACCCGATCCGGGCGGCCTGCGAGGCCACCGAGTCGGCGCCCGTGATCACCGCCTGGGAAGCGATCACCGTCGCCGCGGTGGCCAGCGCGACCATCGGAAGCCGCCCCCAGCCCGGGACCAGCAGGAAGAATGGGCTCGCGACGTGCCCGCGGGTCCCGAGCACCAGGGCGGCCTGCCCGAAGTAGCTGAGCAGACAGGCGGGCAGCACCAGGAAAAGCCAAGCGGTAGTGATGGATCGGCGACCGAAGTGCCCCAGATCCGCGTACAGCGCCTCCGCCCCGGTGACCGCCAGCACGATGGCGGCCAGTGCGAAGAAGGCGATGGCGAAATGCCCGGCGAGGAAGCCGAGCGCATAGCTCGGCCACAACGCCTTCAGGATCCCCGGCTGCTGCCGGATCCCGCCGATGCCGCACGCTCCGATCGCGACGAACCACACCACCATCACCGGGCCGAACAACCGGCCCACCGACGCCGTCCCGCGATGCTGAAACACGAACAGCACCACGATGATCAGCGCGGTGATCGGCACGACGGCCTTCGCCAGCGGCGGTTCCACCACCTCGAGTCCCTCGACCGCGGACAGCACCGAGATGGCCGGGGTGATCATGCTGTCGCCGAAGAACAGTGCCGCGCCGAAGATTCCGAGCGCCGCCAGGACGGCCGCCGGGCGCCGGCCGCGCGCGGCCCAGCGCCGCACCAGCGTGATCAGCGCCATGATCCCGCCCTCGCCGTCATTGTCGGCCCGCATCGCCAGCAGCACATAGGTCACCGTCACGATGATCAGCACCGACCAGAACACCAGTGACACAACGCCGTACACATTGACAGGGTCCACCGGGACCGGGTGCGGATCCGACGGATCGAACACCGTTCGCAGAGTATAGATCGGGCTGGTCCCGATGTCCCCGAACACCACCCCCAGCGCCCCGATCACCAGACCCGGACGGACGACGTCCCGCGCACGGAGACCGTTGTCGGCCGGCGCGCCGGACTGCCCGGCTGACCCTTCGTCATCCGAGATCGTCGAATCGTGACGCTGGGACACCGAACGAATTCCTGCTCCTGTTATCCCGGGAGAGTTTCCCCACGGAGCCGGGTGAGCTCCACGACGACCGGGTATCCGCACCGCACCACGTCGAATTCCGCGCTGCTCACCGCGATCGAATCGGTCAGTGTTTCCACGAAATGCCAGCCGAAACTGTGCTCGATCAATCCGGCATCGCTCCCGGTCACCGCGCCCACCCGCACCCGGACCCGCTCTTCGTCGAACCGGAATTCACACTCGATCGAGGCGTCCGGCACGGCGGCCGCGATCAACGTCGTCGCGACCTCGTCCAGTGCGACCCGCACATCGGTCACCACGTCGATCGTGAAATCGGCTGTGAGCATGATGGTTTCGGCGAGCGCGCGCAGCATCGCCAGTTGCCCGGCGTCGGCCGGGATGCGTAGCGCCACCCGACCGGTCAGAGCTGGCGACTCCAGTGCCGCGGAGTCGGTGAACCGGTGCGCCTTACCGTTGTTCTGCCGGTCGGTGAATACCGGGCTCGGCGTTCGGCCGTCCCCGATCCTGTCACCCTGTGGCGATTCACTCATCGGTCACCACCCCATCGAATCAATCCCGTTTTACGATCGGTCCCCGTTTTCGTTCATCGCGTACCCCGCGAAGCGGTCGGGAAACAGGCGGATTTCATCGATCGGGTATTTGCTCGTGCGCGGTCGAGAGCAGGCCCGGGCCGGATCTGCCGATCAGTTGCTCGACAGGTCCCGCTCACGATGGACCAGGGTCCTGACCCCGGTCACGTCGAGTACTCGTTCGACGGCGCGCGGCGCGTTCGGTACGAGAATGCCGACACCACACCGGGTGGCACGCTGAACGGCATCGAGCAGTACGAGCGCATTGCGCACGCTCAGAAATCGCGCACGACGCAGATCCACGATCACCGCGGGCGGCGCGGCATCGACGGCGACGGACAGCGCGGTCCGGAACGCGGGCAACCCGTTCATGTCGAGTTCGCCCGTGACCGCGATGATGAGGCAATCGGTGACTCCGGTCCCAGCGGTCGGCCGCCCGTTCCCATCGGGCGTGCGGCGCGAGCGGCGGCCGGGCATCTCATTCGCAACATGGCTGTGTGCGAGGGACACCGTTGACATGACTTACCTCCCAGCAGGGAGTGGCCGATCCGCCTCGACGGCAAAGCGTGCGAGCGCGGATCGTATCGACGACACGCTCGAACTGTGAGAAGGCATGGGGGATCGGGATCGGCTGGAGTCTCAACCTGCACTCAGTCTGCCACCTGACCGCCGGGCTGGCTACTCCCAGCCCGTTTCACCACGCACTGTCCGGGTATCGCGGCATCGGATGGACAGTAGAAGCCGATGGCACCCCTCCTCTGACCGAAAGGCGGAATCATGCCCAAGGAATGGACCGGCAAAGAGGAACGTCAGTACGAGCACATCCGCGACTCCGCTGAGGACCGCGGCGAATCCCCGAAGCGCGCCAAAGAGATCGGCGCTCGTACCGTGAACAAGAACCGCGCCCGCGCCGGCAAGACCGAGACCGCGAGCCGCACATCGCTCGAGGGCAAGTCCCCGCAGCAGCGCGGAGGCCAGCGCTCAGGGCGCCGCGGTCCCAAGGGCCTCACCCGGGACCAGCTCTACAACGAGGCCAGGCAGCGCAATATCAGGGGCCGCTCCGGCATGTCCAAGGCTCAGCTCGCGCACGCTCTCGGCCGCGATTGATCCATCGAAGGAGGCGAACGACGATGCCGCGCTCGGCGTCGCTACCCGTTCGGATCCACCGGACCGCTCCGTGGAGCCGCAATCGGCTGATGCGTTCCTCGGACCGTCTGCAGGCGGCCTGGCGGCTGGTCGCGGTGCTCGTGGCCGTGGCATCCATTCCGCTCGCGGTCGTCGTGGGAATCTCGGCCGCCACCACCACCGGCGCGCACATCCGCGCCGAGAACGCCGCCAAAACCGCGGTGACGGCCACGGTCGTCTCCGATCCCCTCCGCATCGCGGTTCCGGTCGGCCAGGGGGTGGTGGCGTCCGGACCGCCGCAGGCCACCGCGGCGTGGAATTTCCACGGCCGCAACGATATCGCCGTGGTCGTCGTCCCGAGCTCGGCGAAGCGGGGCAGCACCGTGACCCAGTGGCTGGACTCCTCGGGCCGGGCCACCACCGCGCCGCGGCCCACGTCCGACGCGGTGGTCCAGGGCATCGACACCGCTGTCCTGACTGTGATCGCAACCTGCTGCGGCGCAACCGTTCTGGTCTGGTGCGCCGACCGCATCCTCCTGCACCGCCACCACGCCGCCTGGGCGCGCGAATGGCGAGACTTCGCCCCAGGGATCGGGCACAACAAACCGTCCTGACTCCGGTCCCGCGAGCCGATGCCGAGGCAATCGCACACGCCAGGCCAACGCCATGATCCTCGAAGCCCTCTGACCGTTCGGAGTGTCGGAGTCAGGCGGCCGCGCCTCGGAGGCGCAGTCCTGCAACGGGAATGAAGCTACCCGCACCAATACCCGACATGAGCCGGATACGCACGATTGGAGGATCCGAATGACAAGCCCCGCAATCGCTCTCGTCATGGACGCCACCCAGGGCCTCGGGCCGGCGCTGCCGGATTCGTGAACATCCCGTCCAAGATCGGACAGGTGGCGTGGTCCGCCCCTGTCGGCACCCGCCGCAGCAGTGACCTCGGCTGCGACATCCTGATCGCCGCCGTGTGCCCGGGCATGATGAACACACCCGTCTCGGCGCTGTGGTGGGACGTCACCCGCGCACCCACTCCGGCGCAGGCCGCCGCCCAGCTACCCGACCTCGCGTTGAAACCGGCCGATCCGCAGCACTACGGGCAATTGATCCGCTACGACAGCGTCGCGCCGCGCCCCCCGGCGAGAGCGGATAATTCCGCCGATACCGGCCCCGAGCGGGCGATCCGCTTCGGGCCGTCACCATTGCACCTGGCCACAAAGCTAACCGGGCAGTGAATTCGAAGTGCATAGTAGGTGAACGACCAGCGGCTGAGCCGGGAAGACTTCAGCGATCATCCGGCAAATTCTTGCATTTTCCTGGCATAACAGACGGGCAACAAGATAGCGTCGGGTTCCGTCGATTGCACACAGGGCAAAGTCGGAACGAATTGCCCACGTGGTGATGTTTCGCTCGACGGTTGACGGCATGGGTCGGGGGATCCCGCCGAGCGGAGGACCGCAATGATGAACAGAGTCCAGAAATCGACAACAACGGCACACGCGCGTTCACCACAGAGTGAGCGGGCCACCGCGCCGGCGAAGATCCTGGTGGTCGAGAGCAATCCGGCCGTCGCCGAAATCACGGTGCTGGTGCTCGCCGCGGCGGGCTACCACGCCTTCCAGACCGCCAGCGGGCGGCAGGCCCTGCGCACCCAGGACCGCCTGAAACCCGATGTGATCCTGCTGGACCGGGCGGTGCCCGATGTCGCGGCGGCCGAACTGTGCCGCGATCTGCGTGCGCGGACCACCGCGCCCATCATCGCGCTCAGCACCGACCACAATCCCGAATTTTTGGAAACGATCCTGGCCGCGGGTGCTTCGGAGTGCCTGCTCCTGCCGGTGCACACCCGCGAACTGCTGGAATGCATCGCCTTCCGGCTGCGCGCCCACCAGGCGCCGGGCGCGAGCGCCGACGCCAAGCGCGAAACCACGCCGGATCCGAGGCCCTACGCCGCGGCCTGAACCGCGGCCGGGCGAAACCGACAGACCCCTGCCCGGCGATGCCGCCGGAGCAGGGGATGGGATTCCGGCGGCATCAACTATTCGGGGACCATGCCTCGGGATACCGACGAGACCCACCGGGCAGTACCGGACGTGCACCCGGTGTCACTGCCGATAAGCAGAGTAGTCCCCAAAACGGCTGTGCGCGTTGATATCCGCCGTCCGGGACCTGACATCTTCGTGAACTGAATCCGCCTGTGCCCCCTCCGCTCCGCTCCGCCGCGACCCGGCGGATGCACACCGGTGCGCCGCCGGCCCGGCCGGCCGGGCCGCGAGCTGTGGTCGCTCTCGGCCGGAGTCGATAGGGTGCGGCGGTGAATACTGCGGAATTCGTTCAGCGGGGCAGCACGGTCGTGGATCGGCTGTCCACCACACAGTCACCGCCGCCGTGGCAACTGGTGGTCGGGACCGGTGTGGTGGCGCTGCTGCTGGTGGCGTTCCGGCCGACGTGGCGGATTCTGCGCAATGCGGTGACCATCGCCCACGAGGGCGGGCATGCGTTCACGGCACTGCTCACCGGGCGGCGGCTCAACGGCATCCGATTGCATTCGGACACTTCCGGACTCACGGTGTCGAGCGGGAAACCCTATGGACTCGGCATGATCCTGACGACCGCGGCCGGCTACCCCGCGCCCGCGCTGCTGGGTCTGGCCTACGCGGCGCTGCTGGGCGCGCATCGCCTCACCCTCATGCTGTGGCTGACCATCGCGCTGCTGCTGGTGCTGCTGGTGAAGGTGCGCAACTGGTACGGCCTGCTGTCGATCCTGGTGACCGGCGGCGTGGTGTTCGCGGTGTCCTGGTCCGGCAGCGACACCACCCAGGCGGCGCTGGCGTATCTGGCGGCCTGGTTCCTGCTGCTGGCGGCGGTGCGGCCGGTGATCGAGCTGCAGCGAAATCGCGCACACGAGCCGAACTCCGACGCCGACCAGCTGGCCCACCTGACGCGGATCCCGGGCCTGCTGTGGGTGCTGGCCTTCGGCGCCATCGCGCTGTGCTCACTGGCCTTCGGCGCGCGACTGCTGCTCGTGGATGTGACCGGGGTCTGCGTGCCCCCGCTCACGCACAGCACCTGCGCGGCGTCAACCGCCGGGTGAGCATTCTCCCACCTCACGGCGAGAGTGGTATCGCTGCAAGGTTTCTGGTGAACGGGGACTAACATTCGCCGTACACCGTCCGGGTGATCCCGAACACCGGATTTGCCCGGATCTTTGGCCCGCCCGCACCGCCGGCGGGCGCTCCATCGTTGCGGCAAGAAGGGATTCGGGATGGAACGACCGGAATGGGCCCCGGAGGGCGTGGACATGACCCGGCCCAGCCCCGCGCGCATGTACGACGCGCTACTGGGCGGCTCGCACAATTTCGAGGTCGACCGGCAGGCCGCCGCGGCGGGCAAGTCGCTGGTCCCCGACCTGCCGCGGCTGGCGCTGAGCAATCGCGCCTTCCTGCGCCGCGCGGTGCGCTTCCTGGTGGATTCGGGCGTGCGGCAGTTCCTCGACATCGGTTCCGGCATTCCGACCGCGGGCAATGTGCACGAGGTGGCGCATGCCATCGATCCGGACTGCCGGGTGCTCTACGTCGATATCGATCCGGTGGCCGTGGCCCACTCCCGTGCCATCCTGCGGGGCACTGACCGGGCGGCCGCCATCGAGGCCGACCTACGCGAGCCCGCGGCGCTGCTGGAGCAGGCGCGGGGCACCGGCATCATCGACTTCGACCAACCCGTCGGCATCCTTCTCATTGCGGTCCTGCACCTGATGAGCGACGACTACGCCCCCATCGACAAGGTCAACGCCCTCCACGACGCCGTGCCCGTCGGCAGCTACGTCGCGATTTCGCATCTCACCTCGGCCATGCGCCCCGACGACGCGGCGAAGCTGGTGGAGAACTCGCACAATGTCAGCAAGATAGGACTGCAGTTCCGCAGCCGCGACGAGATCGCCGCGCTGTTCGGCAAGTGGGAGCCGATCGAGCCCGGTGTGGTGGAATTGCCACTGTGGCGGCCGGAATCCGACCGTGACCAGCATGAGGCGCCGGGCCGTTCGCTGGGACTGGCGGGTGTGGGCCGCAAGGCCTGAGTGGTTCGGACGAGTCAGGGGCAGGGGGTCACCGGTGGCAGCACAAGAGTTGGCGGTCCGATGGGCGGACGCTCTCGATGGCGCGGTCGCGCCGACGCTCACCCGTGCCCAGGTGGAGGATCTGCTCGACGGTTTCGGTGACCGCCTGATCGCGGCCGTGCGCGGCACCGGGGACATGTCGGTGGCGCGGGAGGCCGCGGTCGCACTGGTGGCCGCCAACTACCGCGACCCGCTGGCCGTGCACCGCTCGGTGCTGGTGCTGTGCAAGGACCTGGTGACCGACGCCTGCCCCGACCCCGGCTGCGCGGACTACGGGCCGGTCCGCGATCGCGCCATCGAACTGGCCGCGGAATTCGCCGCCGAGTTCACCGCCGGGCTGCGCAGTGTCGCGCTGGCCGAACAGGAGACGACGCTCGGCGCCGCCCTCACCGCGGTCCAGGAGGCCGAGGCGCGCCGGCAGCTGTCGGAGGCACGGTTCCAGGCCATCTTCGAGGGGGCGTCGGTGGGCATCGGCACCGTCGATGCCGCCACCGGCGAGGTGGTCGACGTCAATAACGCCTTCGCCGAGACCCTGGGCGTCCCCGCCGAGTCCATGCCCGGCCGTACCGTGGCCGACATTCTCGGCCCAGAGAACATCGGTGAGGCGTTCTCCCTGTTCCAGCGTCTGCTCTCCGGTGAGATCGACCGCTTCCGCTTCGAGACCCGGCACACCAAGCCGGACGGTACGCACACCACGATCGACCTGTCCATGACGGTGGTCCGCGACAACGAGGGTAAGCCGCGCTTCCTGATCGGCGTGACCGTCGATGTCACCGACCGCAAGCAGCTGGCCGATCAGCTCTGGTACGACGCCCACCACGATTCGCTCACCGGCCTGCCCAACCGCCTGCTGTTCTTCGACCGTCTCACCGCGGCCACCGGCCAGGTCGGGGTCTGCTACCTGGATCTGGACGGCTTCAAGGAGATCAACGACCGCCGCGGCCACACCGCCGGCGACCGGGTGCTGTGCGAGGTGGGCCAGCGGCTGCGCCGGGCCCTGCCGCCGAACGGGGTGGCGGCGCGGCTGGGCGGCGACGAGTTCATCGTCCTGGTCGAAAACTGCTCAGGTCAGGACGAATTGGACACCGTCGCGGACGGCCTGCTGGCCGCGCTGCGCGATCCGTTCGACGTGGCGGGGCTGCTGGTGCAGGTGGGCGCGAGCATCGGCACCGCGCTGGTGGACACCGACTCCACCGCCATCGACGAGCTCATGCACGCCGTGGACGTCGCCATGTACCGCGACAAGGCGCTGCGCCACGGCGCGCTCGGCGACCCTAGATGACGAACGGCACCAGCGCTTTTCGCTCCGCCGGGTAGTCCTCGAACTTCTCCCGGTACCAGGTGTGGGTGGCGAAGGCACGCGGCACCAGATTGCCGAAGGTGATCAGGAAGATGACCACGCCGGGCAGCGCCCAGGTGAGAATGGCGAATCCGGCCCAGGCGACCAGTTCGCCGAGATAGGTGGGGCTGGTGACGAATCGGAATCCCAGACCGTACGGGATCTTGTATTCCGTTGCCCCCGGGTTGTTCTTGTCCCGAAGGTTCCGGACGATCCCCTCCGAGCTCACCAGCAGCGCGAAACCGCAGAGGTAGACGATCAGCCCGATGATGAAGCGCGGGTCGGTCAGCCAATCCGTGCCGTACTGCCCGAGATAATCGTGGCTGAAGAGCGCACCATTGAGATAGCCGTGCAGCGCGGTCACGAACATGCCCATGCCGAGCACGGAAACATTGAAACTGCTGGTCTTGCCGGGCACTTGGCGAATGGAGAGGGGGAAGAACCAGCCGCGGTTGCCGTAGTGCAGAATCCAGATGGCCGCCAGCACCAGGGAAGTCGGCTCGAAGCGACGCGGACCGCTGAGGTACGCGACGGCGAAGACCACGGTGGCCGGAATCTCCATCAACCACCAGCCGAGCTTCGGATTGAGATTGAGTCCGAGTTTGGCGGTGGCGAAGCGGCCGTAGGGGCTCTGCCCGAAGAGGCCGCCGATCAGCACGAAAGCTGCGAACGCGAAAGCGATCGTGAGCACGGTGTCGTAGACGGTATTGCCGGTGTACCAGTTCATTCGCGGTCCTCCAGGTGGAAAAACTAGAACAGGTTCTATCACAGGGCACAGCCCGGCCGGTACCCACCGGGGGGCGCGAACGACGGCCGGCGGGTAGTTTGGCGAGAACCCGGAGGGAGGCAAGGTGGGTTCGCAGGGATGGGATGTGCTGCTGAAATGGATGCCGTTTTTTCTCGAGGAGGACGAGGACGCCGACGAGTCCGGACTCGGATGGAACCCGCGCTTCGTTCAGGTTCGTGACGAACTCACCGGCCGCCGTGTGCATTTCGCGCAGCAGGGCACCGAGATCGAGGTATTGATCGCCGTCCCCGACGACGCCGCCGAGGCCGAAGCGCTGCTGACCGTGCTGCGCGCGCAGCCCGACGGCACCTGGGATCCGGTGCCGCTGCCCTCGGAATCCGATGCCACCGCACCGGATCCGCAGTGGCGTGCCATGCAGCGGGTGCACCAGCAGCCGCGGCTGGCACGCGAATGGAGCACCGGATGGCAGCGCGGGGAGTCGGTCGAGCATCGGCGCGGCGTGGCCGAATCCGTGGTGGCGGTGTTGCGCGACGGGCTCGACATGGATGGGGACCGGCTGCGTTTCGCCACCTGGAGCATGGACGCGCCCGGCAGCGGCAGCTACGGCCTGCCCGCCGACCGCCCCAGTGAGCGCGAAGCGCCGGTGGCGTGTTCGAACTGGGCCGACTTCGAGGACAGACTGAGCTGGGCGCTGACCACGCTGCCCTGGGACGGCGTGATCAACCTCAGCACCCCGCATCCCGGACCGGACCCGTGCTTCGTCCAATTCCTGCACGGCAGGCAGCTTTTCAACGAGGCCAGCGGCTGGGATGTGGCCGGACTGGGCGCGGGCGAGTTCGACCGGCGCATGCGCGAGCTGGGCTGGAGTTTCGCCCCGCACAGCGTGCCCGGCGGGGCCGCGCTCATCTGGGAGGGGCCGCTGGCCAAGACCGGGTTCAATCCCAGCCTGGCGGGCGCGCCGCGGCGGACGGTGGCCACCTTCACCGAGGTGTTCACCGTCGGGCATCCGCAGGATCTGGTGTTCCGGGCGTTCCGCAACGGCCGCCGCCGCGATCCGGAATTGCGCTATTTGGATATCGAACTCGGGATTCCACGCGACGTCCGGTGACCCGCCACGCGGCGGTCGCCGGGGGCGGGTGAGGTTCAGAGCCGGCGCAGGCGGATCGGCAGGCCGTCCGCCGGCGTCGGGCCGGTACCGGCGACCAGGGGCACCTGATAGCCGTCCGGCACACTCCAGCGGTAGTTCAGCAACATGCGGTGCATGGTGGCCTTGACGGTCATGCCGCCGAAGTACCGGCCGATGCACTTGTGCGCGCCGCCGCCGAAGGGCGGCCAGGCGAAGCGGTGCGACTTGTCCTCGGCGCGTGCGGGATCGAAGCGTTCCGGATCGAACACGTCCGGGTCGTGCCAGTACTCCTCGCTGCGCATCATCGAGTACGAGCCGACCATGACCAGCGTGCCCTTGGGGATGAAGTACCCGGCGATCTCGGTGTCCTCCAGCGCTTCTCGCACCATCTGGCCGACCGGGGCGTACATGCGCAGGGTTTCGCGGAAGGCCATCTCCAGGGCGGGCAGCCGGTCCAGGTCGGCGTAGTCGAGGGTGGGTTTGCCCAGCGCCTGCGATTCCTCGCGCAGCCGCTGCTGCCATTCCGGATGCCGGGCCAGTTCGTAGGCCAGCATGGCGATGGCCAGGGTGCTGGTGTCGTGGGCGGCCATCATGACGAAGATCATGTGGTCGACGATGTCGGCGTCGGTGAAGGATTCGCCGTCCTCGGTCTCGGCGTGGCAGAGGACGCTGAACAGGTCCTCGCCGTCGCCGGCGCGCTTGGCGGGCAGTTCCCGGCGGAAGTAGTCCTCGAGCAGCCGGCGGCCGCGCAGGCCCCGATTCCACACGCCGCCGGGCATATTGGTGCGGATGATGGCCTTGCCGCCGTGCACGGCGTCCTCGAAGGCCTGGGACAGGCGGGTGCCCTCGGGACCGAGTTCCGCGCCCGCGAAGACCACCGTGGCCTGTTCCAGCAGCATGCGCTTGACGTGGTCGTAGAGCGGGAAATCGGGGGCGGGCTGCCAGGAGTCGACGCCGCGCACGATGCGCGGGGTGGTGAGGTTGAGGTAGCCGATGAGCCGCGGGCGGGTGAAGGCCTGCTGCAGGATACGACGGTGGTAGGCGTGATCGTCGAAGTCGCGCAGCAGGATTCCGCCGCGGAAGAACGGGCCGATGAGGAATTCCCAGCCCTGTTGCGCGGAGAGCACGTGCTCGCGGTCCAGCAGCACCTCCTCCACGGCGGCCGGGCTGCCGATGCCGACCACCTGCCGCCCGAACACGCCCATCCACTGCACGGGGCCGTAGCGGCGCATGCGGTCGCGGCCGAAGGTGAGGGGGTCGGCGAGGGTGCTCACCACGTGGCCGATGCCGGGCGGGCCGTAGTCACCCATCACCGGTTTGAGCCCGCTGCCCGGCGGCGGTGTCGCGAGTGCCCGCGGCACGCTGGGATAGCGCTCCAGTACCCCGGCGGCGCGGCATTGAATTCGATAGTTCACCACGGCTTTTCGCACAGCCATCCCTCAACGGTAGCGGAAACGATAGTTTCCGTAAACGGTCGTTTCCCGATTTCTGTGCCAAGCTGTCAGGGTGACGCGGGCTTTCAATGGGACCTATCGCGGCACCACGACCGACGAGCGTCGGGAGCAGCGCCGGCGACGGCTGCTGGACGCGGCCCTCGAGATCGTCGGCACGCAGGGGCTGGCCGCGCTCACCGTGCGCGGGGTGTGCGAGCAGGCGAAGGTGGGGCCGCGCTTCTTCTACGAATCCTTCACCGGTCTGGACGCGCTGGCCTCCGCGCTGCTGGACGAGGTGCAGGGCACGGCCCTCGAGCAGGCTCGCACGGCGATGACCGAGACCCCCGGCGGACCCGAGGAGAAGCTGCGGGCCGGGGTAGCGGCGCTCATCATCACGGTGACCGATGATCCGCGCCGGGCGAACATCGCCTTCGCGCAGGCCTACGGCAGCGAGATGCTCATGCGCCGCCGCTTCGAGGGCATGCGCCGGGTGGCGCAGCTGCTCATCGAGCAGACGCGAGTGCTGCTCGATATTCCCGAGGGCGACGACACCGCCCTGACCGCACTGGCCCAGCTGATCACCGGCGGCGCGGCCGAGCTGATCCTGGTGTGGCTCGACGGCGGCCTGAAGGTGGAGCGGCCCGTGCTGATCGGGATCGTCGCGGATTACGTTGTGGCCATGGTGGACCGGCTCCCCGGAATCACCGAGAAGCTCGGCTGAGCGGGTCCGCAGGACTCAGGACGCGCGGCGTCCGATGCCGCTGGCGATGATCTCGTCGACGACGATCTTCGCGGTCTCGGTGCAGGCGGTGATGCCGCCGTTGGCGTACTCCTTGACCGCGTCGCCGACGTTCCAGAGATTCGCGATCGGGGTGTCGTGGGGTAGGTCGTAGCCGGCGACCGTGCGCTGGGGTGGCCAGTCGTCGCGGGTGACGGCGATGGACAGGATGCGGGCCGCGTCGAAGCCCGGGATCTCCTCGCGCAGATCCTGGAGCACGAGCGCGGTCTCGGCCTCGGAGTCGAAGTCGCCCACCGACGGCTTGGGCACCCCGGTGCCAACGTAGAGGTGCCAGCCCTCGGGGGCCATCTCCGGGCAGGTGGCGGTGAAGTTGGCGACGTAGCACAGCCGTCTGGTACGGGCGAAGCTGAGCAGGCCGGGCGCGTCGATGAGCGGTTCCCGGCTGGCGAAGTTGACCGAGATCATGGCGCAGGGCAGATCGCGTTGCAGTACCGAGCCGACATAGTCGGACGGAAAGTGTTCGGGACCAACGAGATCCAGCGTGGCCGACGGCCCGATGTCGCTGACCGCGAAGGCGCAGGAGACATCGGAGGTTTCACCCCCGTGCCGGATGCGCGCCCCGACGACGCGATCGTCCTCGACGAGCAACTGCTGCACCTCGGTGCCCAGACGCACCTGTCCCCCATTGCGTTCCACCACCTCCGCCAGCGCCTTCCAGATGCCGATGGTGCCCTCCGGGCAGAAGCCGAGCTTCTTGAACGCGGACGCGCGGCTGAAGTAGGTGAGGAACACGCGCGCGGGGAGTTCCTCCGAGCCGACGGCGAAGATCGAGCCGCACATATTGCGGAAGATGCCTTGCACCGCATCGTTTTTGGTGTACCGCCGCACCCAGTCGGCGGTGGACAGTTCCCGATCGGGCAGCCCGCCGCCGGTGCGGGCCGCGCCGATTCCGGTGAGCAGCTTGGCCCCCTGGCGGGTCAGCTGGGAGATGAGCAGCCCCCAGCCGCCGCTGGTGACATCCACGTCACGGCCGTTGATGCGGTACAGAATCGGCGGATCCGCCGGGCGCACTTCGAATTTCGCGCCCACCTCCTCGAAGGTCCGTTCGGTGATGCCGCCGAGTTCGACGACCACCGCGCCGGTGTTGACGATGAAACCGTCGAGTTCGGTGGTGGAGGCTCGTCCGCCGATCCGGTCCAGGCGTTCGACCACCAGGGTGCGGTAGCCGTGGTGCGAGAGCCGGGCGGCCGCGCACAGCCCGCCCGCTCCGGCTCCGACAACCAGTGCGTCCCACGTGTTCTCGCTCATGGCGAGCCCCCTCGCGAGCAGGCTCAGCCCGCTGGGTTCACCCCGGGCCGAGCGTCGGACATATCGGTAATACGGCTCCAATTCTCCCGCACCTGGTCCATCGTCGGAACCTCACTGAAGAACACGGGCTGGTTGGCGAACAGCTGGGTCCGGTGCACCGAGCCACCGCCGACCACCAGCACCATGCCGGAGTCGGTGCAGTCCTCGCTCATCAGGTGGCCGACGATGGGGGCGACCTGGGCGGGCGGCAGCTTCTCGAGCATCTCGGCCGAGGCGATGTCGGCGGTCATGCGGGTGGCCGCGATGGGCGCGACGGCATTGACGCCGATGTCGTACTTGCGGCCCTCGATGGCGAGGGTGTTCATCATGCCGACCATGCCGAGTTTGGCCGCGCCGTAATTGGCCTGGCCGAAGTTGCCGTACAGGCCGGAGGTGGAAGTGGCCATGACGACGCGGCCGAAACCCTGCTCGCGGAAGTGCGGCCAGGCGGCGTGGGTGACGTAGAACGAGCCGAACAGGTGCACGCGCTGCACGGCCTCGAAGGCCTCGGGGGTCATCTTCACGAAGCTCATGTCGCGCAGGATGCCCGCGTTGTTGACCACGCCGTGCACCGCACCGAAGCTGTCGATCGCGGTCTGGACCAGCGCCTTCGCACCCTCCTCGGTGGCGACGCTGTCGTAGTTGGCGACGGCGGTGCCACCGGCGGCGCGGATCTCCTCGACCACGGCGTCGGCCATACTGTGCCCGGATCCGGAGCCGTCGCGCGCACCGCCGAGGTCGTTGACGACGACCAGCGCGCCCTCCCGGGCGAGCAGCAATGCGTACTCCCGGCCCAGTCCGCCACCGGCTCCGGTGACAATGACGACGCGATCGGTTACACCAGGCATGAAATCTCCTTGCCGAAGTTAATGACAGTTCGGAACGTAGCAGGAGCGGATTCGGCGCCCGTGTGCTGCCCGCCACACTCGTCGAAAAACTGGACAGTCGATAGGGTTGGCGTGATGACCCCGCACCTGCACCGCCGCTACCCCGAGCTCCAGCGGACCCTGCCCCACGTGAGGCTGGGGACCGGCCCGACGCCGGTGCGGAGACTGGAGGCGCTCGACACGGCGGGCGCGGACATCTGGCTCAAGGACGACAGCGCTTTCGGTGACGGCGGCTGGGGCGGCAACAAGGTCCGCAAGCTGGAATGGCTGCTGCCCGACGCACTGCGCCGGCGGCGGACCACCATCGTGACGGTGGGCGGTCTGGGCACCAACTGGGGACTGGCGACCGCGCTGTACGGGCGCGAACACGGGCTGAAAACCGTGCTGGCACTGATAGATCAGCCGGTCGACGAGCATGTGCGAGCGCAACTCGAGCGATTGCGGGCCTCGGGCGCCGAGCTGCACTTCACCCACACCAAGGCGCGCACCATTCTGAGTGCTCCGTATCTGCTGGGCCGGCATTTCACCGGCCTGCGACCGCCCTACTTCCTGCCCGCGGGCGGGTCGTCGCCGGTGGGTGCGCTCGGATATGTCGAGGCCGCAATGGAATTGGCGGATCAGGTGAGCACCGGGGAGATTCCGGAGCCGGGCCACATCGTGATTCCAGTGGGGTCGGGCGGGACGGCGGCGGGGCTGTCACTCGGATTACGACTGGCCGGATTGCGCACGCGGGTGGTGGGTGTGGTCGTGAACGACACGCTGCGCCTCGACGAACCGGCGCTCGCCAGGCTGGCGGGCCGTACCGAGCGGCTGCTGCGGGCCCGTGGCGCGCGGTTGCCCGAGAACCTCTCCCCCACCGCCAATCTGGACATCGTCACCGATTACCTCGGTCCGGGATACGGCTATCCGATGCCGGAAGCAGCTACGGCACAGGCGCTTTCGGAGGATCGGGAGCACATGCGGCTGGAGCCGGTCTACACCGCGAAGGCCATGGCCGCGCTGCTGGACATGAACGCGCACGGCCGGTTCGACGGTCCGGTGGTGTACCTCAACACCAACGGACCGCGCTGACACCGGTTTCCGCACGTCGTCCACTCACGCGGCCGCGAGCTTGGCGGTCAGGAATTCCTCCCAGGTACGGCCGCCGACGGCGTGCTCCGGAGTGAGGTTGCCGCCCGCCGCGTAGGCGCGCGCCGCCTTGCCCGGGGCCTTCATGGTGAACACCGGGCGGTGGCGGCCGGTGGCCTCCAGGTAGCTGCGCTCGAGTTCCTTCATGGTGTAGATGCGCGGGCCGCCGATCTCGTCGACCAGGCCCGCGGGCTCACCCAGGGTCAGTTCCACCAATCGCGCTGCCACCTCCGCGGTTTCGATGGGCTGGAAGCGGAAGTCGAAGACCGGCACCAGCGGCATCCTGCCCAGCGCCGAGACCATGGTGAAGAGCAGGTCGTGGAACTGGGTGGCGCGCAGGGTCGTCCACGGCAGGCCCGAATTCTCCACCACCAGTTCGGCTTCCCGCTTCGATGCCATATACGCCATGGTCTGGCGGTCGATGGCGCTCTCGACGGGAATCCGGTCCGCGCCGACCACCGAGATGTAGATCAGGTGCGGGAACACGCCCGCGGCCTGGATGGCCTCGACCAGGGTGCGCGCCTTCTCACCGTCGCCCTTGGTGGTGCCCGCCAGATGCAGGACGGTGTCGACGCCGGCGACCGCCTCGGCGATGCCCGCGCCGGTCTGCAGGTCGCCGGCCACGTACTCGATGCCGTCCTGCGCCGCCCGCGCGGTGCGGCTCAGCACGCGCAGGTGCACGCCGGCCTCCCGCAGCAGCGGGGTGACCAGGCTGCCCAGGGTGCCGGTGCCGCCGGTGACCAGAACCGTCTTCGCCATGATGACCATCTCCTTCGTCTCGCGCCGCCGCTGTGGTGGCGTCCTGCCAAGCTGACGACGCAGCGGCGGCGGATGTGACACGACGTGACCGGCGGCACACCACGGAGGCGTCGTAGGCTGGCCGCATGCCCGATTCCGGTTCCGCGCAGCAGCTCGATCGCCTGCTGGACCTGGTCTCCGGCCGTCGCCTGGCCGTGCTCACGGGCGCGGGCATCTCCACCGACAGCGGCATTCCGGATTACCGCAGCGCCGACGCCCCGCCCCGGACCCCGATGACCTATCAGCAGTTCATCGGCGATCCGCTGTTCCGCCAACACTATTGGGCGCGCAATCACGTCGGATGGCGGCGTATGGATGCGGCCCGGCCGAATCCTTCGCATCGGGCGCTGGCCCGGCTGGAACGTGCGGGCCTCGTCAGCGGCCTCATCACCCAGAACGTGGACCTGCTGCATACCAAGGCCGGTCATCACAGGGTCATCGATCTGCACGGTGTCTACGCCCGCGTTCGCTGCCTCGACTGCGACGCCCTCACGTCGCGCATGGCTCTGGCCGATCGCCTCGAAGCAGCCAATCCCGGCTTCGCCGACTCGATCCTGCTCGACGGCCTCGAAGTCGCGCCGGACGCCGACGCCGTCGTGACCGACACCGACTCTTTCCGCATGGTCGACTGCCTGCACTGCGGCGGCCTCCTCAAGCCCGACATCGTCTACTTCGGTGAATCGGTCCCCAAACCCCGCGTCGCGGCGGCCCTCGACCTGGTGGACTCCGCCGACGCCCTCCTGGTCGTCGGCTCGTCCCTGACGGTCATGTCCGGTCTCCGCTTCGCCCGCCGCACCGCCAAATCCGGCCGCCCGCTCATCATCCTGAACCGCGGCGGCACCCGTGCCGATGCCCTGGCCACCCTCATTCTCGACGCTGGCTGCGCCCCTGTCCTCACCGCATTGTCAGACGCCCTCATCCCCAGCTGATTTCGACCGACACAACGCGGCGGACGGGGCAATCGATGCCGAGTGGCAGGTATTTCAGAGGACGTTCTGCCCTTGGACCCGCCGGTCGCGGAAGCCAGGCTTGGTGGTGGCCGATGCCGGATCCCCAACGCGGATCAAGAGATCGAGAGGACAAGACCATGAAACCGTTGTCGGAATCGCTGATGGACCTCGCCGCACAGGTGAAGCGGTTCGAGGAGTCGTCCGCCGCGGCGCGCGAGCAGAAGCGCGCCGCGCTCCAGGCACGTCGGGAGGAGCTGGAGGCGACCCTCGAGCGCGAAGGCAGCGAGTTCGAGAAGACCACGGCCGAACTGCGGGACGTCGCCCAGAAGTGGTGGTCGGACACCAGGGAAGCCCTCGAACATCAGATCGAGGTGATGCGAACCGATTTCGAGAAGTGGCAGGCCGACATCAAAGCGGAGCGTACGGCCGACACCACCGAGCACGCCGAGGACGGGCAGACCGCCGAGCCCGCGACCAAGAGCTGAGCGAATACCGCACGCAGCAGCCGACCTCCGACGGCGGCCTTCCCGGGGTTACAGCGGTGACTCCGTCGAGCGGCCTGTCGTCGGGGGCTGGAGCCGGTGATACCGGCAGTCCTCCTCACGCGGCACCCGCGGTCGACGCGCCGAATCCTCGCTGGCCGGGAGCGAGGTTGTAGTCTGTCCGAGACATCAGGCGCGGACAGGGGAAACCGAAATGCCGACAACCGAACCCAACATGTTCCCGGCGTGGCTGGACCGCTTGCAGGTCAGGTATATGAACCCGGTGGTTCGCCCGCTCGCGCCGTATCTGCCCGGGTTCGCCGTGATCGAACACCGCGGCCGCAAGTCGGGCCGAGCGTATTCCACACCGGTCAACGCATTTCGCTTCGACGGCTCGCTCTATGTGGTCATGGGCCACGGCCGGACCGATTGGATCAAAAACGTTCTCGCCGCCGGAGAAGCCGCTACCTCTCACGCTTTTCGCCAGTACAAACTCGTCAATCCCCGTATAGTCGGCCGCGGCGAGGCGGGCCCGGAAGTCCCGTTCCCCGCCCGGATCGCCGCCCGCCGGCTCCCGCTGTTCGTCGCGGACATCGCTTCCGGGGAGTGACGCGCCGCTAGTCCCGGACCTCGAGCCGGCGCACCAGCGTGACCAATGCCGTGCGCAGGGTTTCCGGATCGTCGGCGTCCGCGCCCAGGATCATCCGCACCACCTGCGGGGCGGCGAACCACCAGGCGGCCAGGGCCGCCACCGCGTACAGCAGGTAGCCGGGGGCGACCTCGTCCGGCAGGGTGCCCGCCCGCTGGGCGGCCGCCAGCGCGGCGACCTTGTCCGCGTAGTGCGAGGCGCGGGCGGACTCGCCCGGCAGCTGACCGTCGTGCGGTTGCAGCCCTTCCCAGTACATGAGGCGCAGGAACTGCGGGTGGGTGCGGTGGAAGTCGAAGACGTGCCCGGCGTACTCGGCCAGGTCGCCGGCCTTGTCGGCGGTCAGCGGGCTGGCGGCGGCGAGCTGCTCGAGCTGATCGGTGAGCACGGCCTCGAACAGGCCGCGCTTGTCACCGAAGTACTGGTAGATGCGTTCCTTGTTGATCCCGGCGCGGGCCGCGATGGCGTTCACCCGGGCGCCGTCGGGTCCGCGTTCGGCGAACTCGAGTACCGCCGCCTCGAGCAGCAGCCGTCTGGTCCTCTCGGTATCCCACGCCATGCCGTCCATCCAACCATCTCCAACCACACGGTTGCGGTTGGGCCGCGGTCGTGGCAAACTCCAACCACACGGTTGCAACCATCTGGTTGCAGATTGAGGAGGAGGTGGCATCGTGCCCGAGTTGCGCTCCCGCACGGTCACGCACGGACGGAACATGGCCGGGGCCCGCGCCCTCATGCGGGCCAGCGGCGTGCCCTCGGCGGATATCGGCCGCAAGCCCGTCATCGCGATCGCGAACAGCTTCACGGAGTTCGTGCCGGGCCACACCCACCTCCAGCCGGTCGGCCGCATGGTCTCCGAGGCGGTGCGGGCGGCGGGCGGTATCGCGCGGGAGTTCAACACCATCGCGGTCGATGACGGAATCGCCATGGGGCACAGCGGCATGCTGTACTCGCTGCCGTCCCGGGACCTGATCGCGGATTCGATCGAGTACATGGTGAACGCGCACTGCGCCGACGCGCTGGTGTGTATCTCCAACTGCGACAAAATCACTCCGGGCATGCTCATGGCGGCCCTGCGTTTGAACATCCCGACGGTGTTCGTCTCCGGCGGACCGATGGAGGGCGGCACCGCGGTGCTGGTCGACGGCACGGTGCGCAGCCGGCTCGACCTCATCGTCACCATGGCCGAGGCGGTCTCGCCCGAGGTGTCCGACGCGGATCTGCAGCGCATCGAGGAGAACGCCTGCCCGACCTGCGGCTCGTGCGCGGGCATGTTCACCGCCAACTCCATGAACTGCCTCACCGAGGCGCTGGGCCTGGCGCTGCCGGGCAACGGCACCACGCTGGCCACCCACACCGCGCGGGCCGAGCTGTACCGGGCGGCGGGACACACGGTCATGGACCTGGCGCGCCGCTACTACGACCAGGACGATGCCTCGGTCCTGCCCCGGAATATCGCCTCCCACCGGGCCTTCGACAATGCGATGGCCCTGGACCTGGCCATGGGCGGATCCACCAACACGGTGCTGCACCTGCTCGCGGCGGCGCAGGAGGCCGGGCTGGACTACACGCTCACCGAGATCGAGAAGATGTCGTTGCAGGTGCCGTGCCTGTGCAAGGTGGCGCCCAATGGCGATTATCTGATCGAGGACGTGCACCGCGCGGGCGGCATCCCGGCGCTGCTCGGCGAGCTGAACCGGGCCGGACTGCTGCACCGCGATGTGCACGCCGTGCACGCGGATTCGCTCGACGCGTGGCTGGCCGAGTGGGATGTGCGCGCCGCGCGCCCCTCCGCGGCGGCGCGGGAGCTGTTCCACGCCGCTCCCGGCGGCAAGCGGTCGGCCAGCGCCTGCTCCCAGTCCGAGCGCTGGCACACCCTCGATCTGGATGCGGCGGCGGGCTGTATTCGCGATGTCGCCCATGCCCATTCGCGCGACGGCGGTCTCGCGGTGCTGCGCGGCAACCTGTCTCCCGACGGCGCGGTGGTGAAGTCCGCGGGCGTGGCCGCGCACATGCACACCTTCACCGGTCCCGCCGTGGTGGTGGAGTCGCAGGAGGATGCGGTCGAGGCGATCCTGTCGGGCCGGATCAAGGCCGGTGACGTGCTGGTCATCCGCTACGAGGGTCCGCGCGGCGGGCCGGGCATGCAGGAAATGCTGTATCCGACTTCATATCTCAAGGGCCTGGGCCTGGCCCGGGAGTGCGCGCTGATCACCGACGGCCGTTTCTCGGGCGGTTCCTCCGGCTGCTCCATCGGCCACATCTCCCCGGAGGCAGCGGCGGGTGGCCCGCTGGCGCTCGTCGAGGACGGCGACACCATCACCATCGACATCCCGTCGCGCTCCCTCACCCTCCACGTCGACGACGCCGAATTGGCCACCCGCCGCGCGGAATTGGAGGCGAACGGTGGCTACCGGCCGCGCCACCGTGAGCGTGAGATCTCGCTGGCATTGAAAACCTATGCTCTGCTCGCCACCTCGGCCGACCGGGGCGCGGTGCGCGACCCCGCCAAACTCGCCGGGTGAGAGCCGAACTCGCCGGATGAGAGGTGACCGTGGTTTCGCCCGGCGCGGCGGCGACTCCGGGCCGTCCCGGGTCAGCCGGCCACGGATTCGACGATGAAACTGGCGACCGTGGTGGTGCTGCCGCCGATGTTCACGGTGCCGTAGCGGGTGACGCCGGGAAGCTGGCAGTCGCCCGCCTGGCCGGTGACCTGCTGGTACGCGTCGAGAAGCATGCGGACACCGGTCGCGCCGACCGGGTGGCCGATGCCGATCAGCCCGCCGCCGGGGTTGATCGGCAGGCTGCCGGTGCGGGTGATGTCGCCGGACTCCACGGCCTTCCAGCTCTCGCCGGGCGCGGTGAGTCCGAGGTGGTCGATGGCCACATACTCCGACATGGAGAAGCAGTCGTGGACCTCGAGGCCGCCGAGCTGGCGGATATCGGCCAGACCGGCGCGGGACAGCGCGTCGAGGACCGCGGTGCGCAGGTGCGGGAAGACATAGGGTTCGGCGGCGGAGGCGCGGAACTTCGCGTCGAGCGAAAGGCCGACGGTGCGGTGGCCCCAGCCCGAGATCAGCGCGGTGGTATCGGGGCGGATGGTGCTGTGCCGCTGCAGGAACCGGTCCGAGACGAGTATCACGGCCGCCGCGCCGTCGGTCATCTGGCTGCAGTCCTGGCGGCGCAGGACGCCGGCCACCGGTGGGTTGGCGGTGTCGTCGGCGGTGAAGCTCGCGTCGGTGTAGGACCAATTCCTGGTCTGGGCACGGGGATTCGAGCGGGCATTCGCGACATTGAGCGCGCTGATGGCGCGCAGGTGCGCGGCATCGAGGCCGTAGCGCCGGTCGTATTCCGCGGCGATGGCGGCGAACTGGGTCGGCCACACCAGGTCGGTGTCCTGCGTCTCGTGGCCCGCCCAGGCCGCCGCGCCCATGTAGGCGGCCGCCTGCCCGCCCGGGACGGTCTTCTCCAGCTCGGCGCCGATCACGAGTGCGCAGTCGTAGCGGCCGGATTCGAGATCGGCCATGGCGGCGAGGGCGGCCATGCTGCCGGAGGCGCACGCGGCCTCGTGGCGGGCGGCCGGAATGCCCCACAGCTCCGGATGGATGGTGGCGGGCATGCCGCCGAGCTGGCCCTGGCCGGTGAACAATTGTCCGAAGGCATTGCCGACGTGGATCACCTCGATCGCGGTGGCGTCGAGGCGGACGGCGGCGAGCGTCTCGTCCAGGACGGCGCGGATCAGGGCGTCGAAGCCGAGCCCGACGCGGTGCCAGTTGACGGCGAAATCGGTTTGGTCGCCGCCCAGAATGTGCACGGACACAGGGTCCTCCTGCGATCGAAGGGTGGTCAGAGCCGGGCGCGTAGTTCCCGGCGCAGCAGTTTGCCGACCGGATTGCGGGGCAGAGTATCGGTGAGCTCCAGGCGCTCGGGCAGTTTGAACGAGGCGACCTCGCGGGCCTGTAGATGCTCGACCAGGTCGGTGAGGGTCACGGTGGCGCCGGGCGCGGGAACGACCACGGCACAGCATTTTTCGCCGAGCACCGCGTCGGGGTAGCCGACCACGGCGACATCCGCGATCGCGGGATGGTCGATGAGCAGGCCCTCGATCTCGGCGGGCGCGATGTTCATGCCGCCGCGGATGATGATCTCCTTCACGCGGTCGACGAAGCGCAGGTACCGGCCGTCGTCGCCGCATCGTTCGAAAACGTCACCGCTGCACAGGTATCCCTCGTCGTCGAAGGGTTCGGCGGTGGCGGTGCCGGGCAGGTAGCCGCCGAAGACGGCCGGGCCGCGCAGGCGCAGTTCGCCGCGTCCGCCGATCGCGGTGACCGTCGCCCCGGTGGTGACGTCGACCAGTTTCACCGCTGTCCGTTCCGCCAGTCTGGTGGACCAGCGCACCCCGGCCGCACCGTAATACGGCAGATGCTGGGCGCGCAGGGTGGGATCCGGCAGATCGGACGGTGCGCCCAGCAGGCTCACTCCCTCGTTGGATCCGAAGAAGTTGATCACCTGGATGCCCAGTTCCTCCTGCCAGCGCCGCACCACCGGCGGCGGCAGCGGCGCACCGCCGGAGCCGACCGTGCACAGCGAGGACAGGTCGGCCCGGGCGCGCAGGTCGTCGTTCTGCAGCAGCATGGTGAGCAGGGCGGGCGGCATGCTCGTGTGGGTGACCCGATGCTCGGCGAGCTGCCGGAAGAACACGGGCAGATCCAATGGGTGATGCTGGACCAGATGGCCGCCCGCCAGCAGCCACGGCAGGAACGAGCCCGCGAATCCGGCCATGTTCACCATGGGGAAGGGGTTGAGCACCACCGAATCCGGGGTCATGCCGAGCCCGTCCTGGACACCGCCCGCCACGGCGAGCCAGTCGCCGTGGCAGCGCGGGATGCCCTTGGGCGCGGCCTCGGTGCCGCTGGTCCAGCAGATGGTGATGCGATCGTTGACGGTGACGCGGAGCGTGCGGGTGTAGTCGCGCACCTGCTTGCGGGCAGCTGCGCCGACCGGGCCGTCGAGGGCGATGGCCTGCTCCGGGACTCCCGGCCCGAAGGCGAAGACAGCGCCCTGCCCGCCGACAACGGTCAGGGCCTCCGCCGCGAGTGCCCGATCTCCCAGCGCCCCAACGGTAATGACGGCCTCGGCCGCTGTCGCGGCAACAATGCCCGACAGCTCGTGCCGCCGGAACGACGCGGGCATCGGCGTGGCCACCGCGCCCAGCCGCCACAGGGCGAGGTATACGGCGGTCAGGGCGATCGAGTTGGGCAGTTGGATCGCGACGGTGGAGCCCTGGCGAATCCCGGTGGCCAGCAGGACCGCCGCGATATCGGTGACGTGGTCGTCGAGTTCGCGCCAGGTGAGGGTGCGCGGGTGCGCGCCGGTCAGGTCCGCCAGGTTGGCCGGGTCGGTGATGGCGGGCGCGTCGGGGGCCTCGGTGACGCGGTGGCGGAAGACGTCGGGAACCGTCTCGGGCTGCCACCAGCCGCGCTCGAGGTAGGTGCGCACGGTGTCCGCCGGATGGCAGGCGTGCACCGGGCGGGCGGGGGACGTCGTTGCGGCGGAGGAGATTTCGACCATCGGAGTTCCCTGGTGATGAGTTGGTGACGGCGCAGCTGGTCCGGCGACAGTGCGGGCCGCGGGTCAGGTCAGGCGGCGCAGCACCACGGCCGAGCCGAGCCCGAGCGCGGCGGGAATGGCCACCAGCGCGTGCTCGCCGTCGCGGCGGCGCAGCTCGTCCAGCGCCTGGGCGATGAGGATCCCGCCGGTCGCGCCGAGCGGATGCCCGACCGCCACCGCACCGCCGGACGGATTCACCCGGGCCGCGTCCACTCCGAGCTCACGCATGAGCACCAGCGGTGTGACGGCGAAGGATTCGTTCACCTCGATCACATCCAGCTGCGCGGGCGAGATGCCCGCCCGCTGCAGGGCCACCCGGGCCGCACTGGTCGGCGCGGTCAGCAGCGGTGAGCGGACGGCGGTCTGGGCCGTGCCCACGATCTGCGCCACCGGCGGCCGCCCGAGCATGTGCTCGGCGCGCCGATTGCCCAGCAGCAGCGCCGAAGCCCCGTCGGCCAGCTGCGGCGCGGTGGCAATGGTGTGCAGCCCGGCGACGGGACGCCGCGCCTGCGGCGTCCGGCGGGCCACCCGCTCCCAGGACGGATCGGCTCCGAACAGGGCGGGCAGCGCGGCGAAGGCCGACGCGCACGCATCCGGCCGCGCGCCCTCGTCGGCGGCGAGGAGCACGGTGCCGCCCTTGCGTGCCGGGATCACCGACGCCGATGTGGCTGCGCTGCTGGCCTTTCGATGCGACCGCACCGCGAAGGCGTCCAGCTCCGGCCGGGTGATGCCGTACTCGGCCGCCGTGAGATCCGCCGACACCCCGATGGTGACGAACCCGGTCCGCTCCCCCAGATCGGCGTCCCCGGCGATGGCCGGCCGATCCGCCAGCATCGGCACCCGCGACATCGACTCCACCCCGCCCGCGACGATCACATCCGCGAACCCGGCCGCCACCCGCGCCGCCGCGCCCTCCACCGCGTCCAGACCGGAACAGCAGAGTCGCGAAACCACCGCCCCCGGCACGGAATCCGGCCATCCCGCCCACAACACCGCGGCCCGGGCCACATTCGCACCCTGCTCCCCCACCGCGGTACTCACCCCGACCAGCACGTCGTCGACCGCCGCCGGCGGACAGCCCCGCTCCTCCAGCGCCGCCAGCAGCTGCCCGAACAACTCGTACGGCGGAACCTCCGCCAAGGTGCCCCCGCCCTTGCGCACCCGCCCCCGCGGCAACCGCACCGCGTCATAGACGAACGCCTCACTCATCGATATGCCTCCGCTGTTCTGCCGACTCCGGGTCGGACTCTTCTCCGCCAGTCTCCGGTACTCCGGGGCCCGAACCCGTAACGATCCCGGTGAGCGCGTCGAGGGTCCGATATCCGGCCGGGTCGTCGGCGGTCGTCACCGGCACGATGACCACCTCGTCGGCCCCCGCATCCGCGTATTCGCCGAGGCGGGCGGCCAGGGTCCGAGCATCGCCGAACATGCCGACGGCCGTGGGCAATTCGTCGGGGATGGCCGCCAGCACCTCACGCGGGTGGGTTCCGCTGCTCGCCAGCCGGACCACGTCTCCGAATCCGGCCTCGGTGAACATGGCGTCATACCCGGGGGCGCGCAGGTATCCGACGACACCCTGCCGGACGGTCGTGTACATGTCGGGTTCCGGATCCGCGGCCGCGATCACCCACACGGAGACCGGCGGTGCCGCACGCCCGGCCCGCGCGGCGAATTCGCCTATCGCGGTGACACATCGGGCAACCTGGGCCGGCGTCACCAGATTCAGCACCACCCGATCGGCGCAGCGCGCGGCGGCCTCCAGCGCCCGCTCGCCGAAGGCCGCGACAATGATCTCGCCGCCGGTCGGGCCGACGGAGAACCGCGACCGATGTTCTCGGCCATGGCCGTTCGAAGACGCTCGGCCGCGCGCGGATCCCACACTGGGCCGGCCGATCTCGGCGGACCCATCCGGTCCATACGCGCTGCGGGCCACGGCCGGGCGCAGGGCGGGCAGGCGGAGGCGGAATCCTCGTATGCGTTCGATCAGGCCGTCGTATTCGACCTTCTCCCCGGCCAACAGGGCCCGCACGATACGGGTCGTCTCCTCCAGATGCCGTGCGGTGCGGTGCCTTCGGCGGCCGTGCCAGTCGCGGACCACCACCGTGCTGGAGGTGCCGAGGGCGATGTCGACCGGGCGGCCGGTGAGGGCGGCGACGGTGGCCGTCCCCATGGCGATGGTCGCGGGGCTGCGGACGCCGACGGCGAGCGGGCCGAGGCACAGCGGGATCCGGCCCGGGGCCCGGCCGATGGCGGTGGCCAGGGCGAAAGCGTCGAAGGTCGCCATCTCGCCGACCCAGAGACGGTGGAAGCCGAGCTTGTCGGCGGCCTCGGCCACCAGCAGGGCGTCCAGGGGTTCGCGGTTCTGCCAGTACGGGAGGCTGACACTCAGATGCGGAAGGGGCACGCGGGCAACCTTTTTCAGGAGAGCGGACGGGCGGCGGCGCGCATGCGGTCCCCGCTGACCCAGGTGGCGTGGAAGCCGAGCGGGACCCGGACCGGCAGGCCGAGGCGGCACACGGGGCCCGCGGTGAGGTCGGCGGCGTCATAGATCCACACCTCGCCGAGGCCGGTGTGGTTGTTGTGGGCGAACATGGTGAGCCAGGCGTCGTCCTCGGCGGTGCCGCCGGGGCGCGGGACCACGGTGAGCTCACTGCCGAAGATGCCGTCGCCGAAGGGCGCGGTCTGCTTTGCGCCCGTGCTGATGTCGTACTTGATGACGGCGTCGAAGATCATGGTGCGATCGACCGACAGGCGCATCTGATACGAATAGCGGCCCGCGCGGCCGGTGCGGCCCTGATCGATGGCGGGGAACTCGGTGTTGACGTCGTCCATGACCTCCTCGCTGGTGGCGCCCGTGCGGAGGTTGAAGCGGTACCTGTGCAGCTTGGCTTCCGGGCGCAGATAGGCCAGCAGCTGGGCCAGGGGGTGAGCACGGTCGGACACCGGGCTGGGTTCGGAGACCCGGCAGACCACCAGGACGATCTCCTCGCCCTCCTCCCAGGAATTGACGGTGTGGTAGATGTAGCCGGATTCGGCCTCGAACCAGTTCGCCTGCGCCCCTTCGCCATACCGCGGCAGCACCGCGAACCGGCTGGGCAGCGTGCGGTCGAAGAAGATCTTGAAGCGGCCGGCCGCGGCCGCGCGCGGATCGTTGTAGAGCGGCAGATCCATGAGGATCGAATAGTTCTCGGTGATCGCCATGTCGTGCGGCAGGCGCGGACCGGGAAGTTCCAGCCCGGTGAAATGCGTGACGGTGCCGCCCGGGTCGGCCACCCCGTAGCGCAGATACGGCGAATGGATGCCGTAGTCGAAGAACAGCAGTTCCTCGGTGCGTTCGTCCACCTTGGCGTGCGCCGACACCTCGCCGTGCAGGGTCCCCTGGAAGGTGTCGACGCCGTGGGTCTCGAGGCTGACCGGGTCGAGCGCGTAGGGCTTGCCCGCCCGGTACCACAGGGCCAGCAGGTTGCCGTGGTGGTAGACGACGTCGGTATTGGCCGCATTGCGTTCGCGGCGGTCACCGGGCGGATTGTGGTCCCAGGGTTCGATCACGCCGCGCCACAACGCGGTTCCCGCCGCGTGCTCGGCATCGAACTCGCCCGTGCGGATGAAGCGGTTGCGGTAGGTGGCCCGGCCGTTCTCGAAGTGGACCGCGTGCAGCATGCCGTCGCCGTCGAACCAGTGGTAGCGGCCGATCGGGGCGAACTGCGGGTTGGGGCCGTTGCGGACGTAGACGCCGTCGAGATCGGCCGGAAGTTCCCCGTGCAGCACAGTCAGATTCGTGGCCGTGGTCTCCTGCGCGCAGGGCGCGTAGGGGCCTTCCAGATACGGGTTGGTGAGCGCCTCGGCGGCGGGCGCGACGAGTTCTTCGTTGAGCGGCATGCGAAGCCTCCAGCCACCGGGAGTCGACACCCGGCGAGATTCACTACAGTTAATGAAGTGATACGCGTCTCACTGAGGGCTGTCAAGAGCCGGGCGCTCGGCCGGCGGCTCGAAGCGCACGTCCCGCCGGCCGAGCACGGCCGCGCAGCCCCGGCAGCGCAGCGCGGGGACCAGCACCGCGCCGCATTCCTTGTGCCGGAGGGTCAGACCGGATTCCGGCGTCTCCGGATGTGCGCGCCGGGACCAGGCCAGCAGGAAGGCGAAGACCCCGAACAGCGCCCGTCCGCGCGGGGTCAGCCGGTAGTCGCGCCCGTCCGGCTCGGGCCGCCGCAGGATGCCCGCGTCCACCAGGCGCGCCAGCCGTTCGGTGAGCGTGGTCGGCGAGATTCCCAGTGCCGCACGGAAATCCGAGAACCGCCGCGCCCCTGCCAGGGCCAGCCCGGTGACGGCCGCGCTCCACCGGTCGCCGATGGCCTCCATGATCTCGTCGAAACGCGCGCCGCCCTGCGCGAGCGTGGCCGCCCGCACCGAGCGCCGGCGGCCGGAGGTGAGGCGCCACAGCGCATCCCGATCCAGTTCCACCTCGGTGTCATGGGCGGTGACGTCGCGGCCGCAGCCCCGGCACATGACGACCGGCGGGCCGCGATGCCCGCACCGGGTGTGGGTGAACTCCGGCAGTAGCGCCCACTCGGCCGTCCACTCCCGCTGCCAGGACCAGACGCACACCAGGATCTCCCAGGTCGCCAAACCCAGGTCGGTGAGCCGGTATTCGTAGCGATCGGCCGAACCCGGCCGCGGCGTGCGCACCAGCACCCCGGCATCGACGAGCGCCGCCAGCCGGGCGGTGAGCACGGCGGGCGGCGCTGCGGTGCGATCGGCCCACTGGGTGAACCGGCGCGCGTGGTCGACGAAGGCGTGCCGCAGGATCGTCAGCGTCAGGCGATCGCCGAGCAGATCGAAGGTCGCGGCTACCGGATTGGTCACTTCAATAACTGTACTGTATTTTCTCCAGCCTACCCGGTCCGCGACCTACTCGTTCAAGGTCGCCAGCTCACGCTGCACGGCCGCGTCGTGCTCAGCCGTATCCTGGGCCGCCTTCTTCGGGCTCCAATGCCCGGACATGAAGAACACGAACGGCAGGAACACCACCTGCGCGATCAAGCAGATCAGCCACCAGCGCTTCCATTGCTTCGCCGAATCCGCCTTGGCCTGCTGGACGTCCTTGCCGTGCGCGGACAGGTACGCCAGATCGTCGGCCGGTATGGCACTCACCGCTTTGAGCCGTGCGCTCGCGACCGCGAGTTGCGGACCGACCTGCGAGACCACGGCCAGCTGATCGACGGGAACCTTCTGGGCGGCCGCGATCCGGGCGGCGGCCTGGTCCGGCGGGATATTGAACTTCCGCGCGACCTGCCCGACCGCGGTCGCCGCGGTCGCCTGATCGCTGGGGTTCAGCATCAGCTTGACCAGCACCTGCGAATCGATCGCCTGCAAGGTAGCCAGTTCGTCCGGGTACTTGGCGTTCACCGACAGTGCCGTCTGCACATCCGAGGCCGAGGCCCCGGTCAGCTTCACCAGCGCGTTCACCTGTGCCGCTTGATCATTCGGATTCTTGCCGAGCGCCGTCAGCGTGTCCTCGCCGACCGTCTGGATGGTCGCGATCTCGTCGTGGTACTTGGTCGAAATCGTCTGCAGCCGTGGGCCGTAGTTGACCAGCGTGCCCGCGGCGGTGACCACCACCAACAGGCCGAAGAGCACCAGGGTGACGACCGTGCGCAGGAGGCCACCCCACACCGCCAGCCCCACCGCCGTCGCCGCGGGATTGCGTTTCTCCACGGTCTCGGTGAAACCGGCCATCCACGTGGCGTAGACGATGCCGCTGCCCATGGCGATCAGGGTCAGCACCGCCGCGAACGTGTAGTAGTCGGTGCCGGCCTTGTCGGTATAGCCCATGAAGGTGTAGATGCCCACGATGCTGACGACCGAACCGAAGATCATGAACGGTTTGCGCACCTTCAGCCGGTCGGACACGATGCCGGTGGCCACCAGGGTGATCGCACTCGCGATCCAGTACCAGTTGCCGAGCCCGTTGGCCTGCGCCGAGCTGAAGCCGAAGTTGGTCGCCATGTACACCGCGAGGAACGAGATGATGGTGTAGAAGAACGCCAGGAACACCGAGATCGCGAAGGCCGAACCCACGATGTCGAAGTGCATCATCTGCCGCCACTGATGCCGTTCCAGCTTGCTCACGTCGAGGCCGCGGGCACGCGCCTCGACGAGCGCGCGGTCGCGCAGCGACACCATGATCTGATCGCGCAGCGCGGGATTGAGCTCCCGCAGCGCCACCAGCGCGAGCAGCGCGATCACCACGCTGATCGCACCGCACAGCCGGTAGGCGTACTGCCAGTCAGGATGCGCGTCCAGGGTGTGGTTGGCCACCTCGGTGGTGACGAGCGCGCCCAGCACCGGGCCGAGCGTCCAGAATCCCATGGCCGAGGCGCGGTCCAGCTGTGGCGAGAAGTCGCGTACCAGTGCGGGTGTCGCGACCAGCACCGCGCCCTCAACAATGCTGACCAGGCTGTAGGTGATCAGATACTGCTCTTTGGTGGTACAGGCCGGCACCGCGAACAGGGTGAGCAGCGAACAGATCACCATTCCGTAGGCGACGATATTGGCGCGCCCCCACCGATCCAGCAGACCGGTCACCACCGAGGCCACCGCGCCGAACGCCGCGCCCACGATGAAGATGCCGACGAAATACCGGAACGTCAGATGGAAATAGGCGATGAGCTGATTGCCCACCGAACCTGCCACGATCTGCTGGTAGTAGAGGGAGATCGAGGTGATCACCACGACGAACAGGTACCAGGCACGCGCGGGCGTGTCCGGATAGTGCGGCAGTTTCCGCTGCCAGAGGCCAGTGAGCAGGGTCGGCGGCGCAGCTCCCGGCGCGGCCGGAGGGACAGCGGTCGGAGTGCTGGTCATGATCGGGACGCCTTTCTGTCCACGGCGTTTCGCGCAGCCGAAAAGCCCTTCGCGACGCAGCGCGAACAGCCGGGTGAAAACAGGGTAGCGGGTCATGAGTGACTTGAATCACTGTTACCGAGATCTGCACTGGACAGTTGCGACAAATTTCGTGTCCCAGACACTCGCAGCGAATTTGCCAAGTGGCCCGGAAACGCCCCCGAACTCAGCGCCGCAGGTATTTTCCGATGACTTCGGCGGATTCGCTGATCGCGCCCACATAGCCATCGGGGCGGACCAGGACGTAGGTGCCCAGGTCCACGTCGTAGCCCTCGCCCACCGGCACAGCGATTACAGGGACGCCGAGGTCGGGTGTGGGGGCGTCGAAGGCCAGCAGGGTGTGATGCGGTCCGCGGAAGACATCGAAAAGTCTTGCGCCCGCGGAGGAGAGTCCGTCGGGGGCGCGGTCTCCGGCGCGGAGCTCACCCGGTTCGCTGCGGTCGTCGAGCGCCAGCGGACCGATGCGATAGGTGATGTCGAGCTGGTGGATGGCCGGTGCCGCGCCGCCGTGGAAGTCCTGGCGGTGCAGCTGTGTGGTCAGGCCCAGCACGGCCGACGCGACCGGCATTCGTTCGGCCGCATAGGTGTCCAGCAGTTGCGGGTCCGCACCGGACCGCACGGCCGCGAGCTTCCAGCCGAGGTTGTAGGCGTCCTGCACCCCGGTGTTGAGGCCCTGTCCCCCGGCCGAGGAATGCACGTGGGCGGCGTCGCCCGCCAGCAGCACCCGGCCCACCCGATACCGGTCGACCATGCGGACGCTCACCCGGTACAGCGAGATCCATCGCAGATCGTGCAGGTGGATGTCGGTGCGGCCGGAGCGGTCCGCGCACAGCCGGCGCACCCCGTCCAGGGTCAGGTCCGGCACCTGGTCGGCGGGCATCGAGGCGACGAACTGGTAGTGGTCGCTGTCCGGCAGGTTCCACAGCGAGAAGCGGTCGCCCACAGCGCCGTTCCCGGTCAGGATGTGGCAGAACCGGCCGTCCAGGCCGTCGGCGCGCACGTCGCCGATCAGGGTGCGTTCGGTCTCGAGGGTGTCGCCCGCGAAACCGACGCCGAGCGCCTTCCGTACGGTGCTGTGTCCGCCGTCCGCGGCGACGAGATAGTCGGCGCGAATTCCGCCGTCAGCGGTCTGCGCGGTGACGCCGGTGGAATCCTGTGTGACACCGATGATTTCGGTGTTCCACTCGACCTGCCCGCCGAGTGCGGTCAGGTGGGCGTGCAGGATTTCCTCGGTCCGCCATTGCGGAATGAGCCAGGTGTCGGGATAGGGCACCGCCGGTGAGGCGGTGAGGCCCGGGGCGCCGAGCATCTCGGAGACCGTGCGCTCCCACACCACGTCCCGCCCGTGGTACAGGCGGAATTTCGGGAAGGGCTCGCCGCCGGCCTGGATGGCGTCGAGCACGCCGAGGTCCTCGAACACCTCGAGGGTGCGCGGTTGCAGACCCTTGGCCCGGGAACCCGGGAAGATTCCGGCGGCTTTGTCGACGATGCGGAACGGGACGTGGTGGCGGGCCAGGTCGCAGGCCAGGGTGAGCCCGGTCGGGCCGGCGCCGACGATCAGAACGGTCACTGCGTGGTTTCTCGATGCTGGAGTAGGACGAGTAGGACGTCGTCGACGAGGCGGTCGATGAAGGCGCTATCGAAGGGGGCGCCGATCTGCAACTGGCGCATGATCATTGCCTCGGCCACGTCGTGGATGAGCTCGGTATCGGTGTCCCCGGGTAGCTCGCCACGGGCGATCGCGCGGTGCAGCGCGTCGTGGAACGGGGACAGCTCCTCGTTCTCCGTGTGCTCCCGGAGCGCGGCGGCCAGCTGCGGATCATGACGCATGGCGGCGATCAGGCCTTCGATCATCGCGGCGATCTGGTCGGACGCCTTGTCGCGCAATGTTTCCAGCACCGCCACCAGATCGCCGCGCAGGCTGCCGGTATCCGGGATGTCGGCATTCTGCTGGGCGTCATGGGCGTCCAGCGCCGCCTTGATCAGCTCGGCCTTGTTGCGCCAGCGGCGATAGATGGTCGCCTTGCTGGCATTGGCACGCGCGGCCACCGCGTCCATGGTCAATGCCGGGTAGCCGCGCTCGGCGACCAGGTCCACGGTTGCCGCCAAGATCGCGTCGACACGCTGTTGTCCTCGAACCACGACTGAAGAGTACGACACGGTTTCGTTCACCCCACTGATCCCGGCACTCGCGATAGGCCCCGATCGATCCCGCCGGCACCGACGACGAACGCGGCGATCTCGTCGAGCGCGCGCCGCGCCTCGGGAATCGGGAACAGCGGCCAGACGTGCGGCATGCCCGGATATTCGTGCCAGGTCAGCGGAAAGCCCAATGCTGTCGCCTTCGACCAGAGCCGATGGGCGTCGGCGCTGAGGATCTCGCGCGTCCCGCTGAAGAGGGCGATCGGCGGCAGCCCGTCCAGACTCCCGAACAGCGGGCTGACCACGGGGTCACTCAGGTCGAGATGACCGGCGAACATCCGGGTCAGTACTCGTAGCCCGCGGGCGGGGATGATCGGGTCGATCCGGTCGAGTTCGTCGATCAGCGGATCACTGACGGTCGCGTCCACCAGCGGCGAGAGCAGGACCAGCCGCGCCGGTGCGGGAAGTCCGCGGTCGCGGACCTGCATCGCCAGGGACAGCGCGAGGTTGCCGCCCGAGGAATCACCCATCAGCGTCAGCTCGTCGCCGGATGCCCGGTCGGCATAGAGGGATATCAGCCACGCGAAGATCTCCCGGGCGGTGTGCTCGGGTGCCAGCGGATACATCGGAACAGTGACCGAACAGTCCAGCAGCTCCGCCAGTTTCGCGATCGTCTCCCAGTGCGGGTCGGTGATGGGCCGCACCCAGCCGCCCCCGTGCAGGTACAGCACTCGCCGCCGAGGCCGCCCGGATCGCGGACCCAGGGCGTAGACGCCGTGTCCCTCGAACTCCTCCTCCCGCACGTCCAGCCGCGCCCGGAGCCCGGCCGATGGCACGGCGGGACCCTTCCGCCGATCCGCCGCGATCGACCGCCGTATCCGCTCGTCTCCGTCGAGACCACGCCGAACACACAGCACTCGCATCGCGCACATCATCAGATGCGCTCTAACACTGGACATTTCAACCCTCCCCACACCGTGATGACCAGGTCCCCTGAAGTGTACGAAACCGTTTCGTACACTTCAACCCCCAGCGCACTTTGCAGCGCGGCCGGTTCGGCGCACATCGAGACTTCCCGACGGAGTGGCCGGACCGCGCCGCATACCGGGGTGCCGGATGGCCTACGTCATCCGACATCCGGGCCTCCCGGCTACAGGGCGCTGTAGGTGGCGGCGACCAGGTCGTGGGCGCGGCGATCACCAGAGAGCCAGTCGCGGCGCAGGTTCGGAGTAAAGGCGATCGCGACACGGTTGTCGAGGTCGCCGAGGCCGAGTGCGCCGCCCGCGCCCGGGTGGCCGAACGCCGAGGACCGGGCGGTCTCGGGGAGGATGAAGTTCTCACACGGGAGCATGTATCCGAGCCCGAAGGCGCTCTCCAGCAACAACACCGAGTCGGGACCGCGCACCTGCTCACGCACCGCGTCGCGCAACAGGGCCGTGGGCAGCAGCGCGCCGCTCACCAGGTCGCTGTAGAACCGGGCCAGCGCGCGAGCGGTGGTGACCAGGCCGGAGGCGGGCCAGCCGCCCGCCAGGACCTCCGGCTTGTTGTACGAGCCAACGGGATTCGTGGAGGCGCGCATCGCGAGTGAGCCGGGGTCGCGGTAGGCGGCGGCCATTCTGGTGACGGTATCCGCGTCGATCGGCCCGGGGTCGGTCCAGGCCATCTCCCGAGCGGGCGGGAAGGCGGTACGCGCGGACCGCTGCGCGATGTGGGGCGGCGCGCCGATCCACAGCTCCGGGCCGAAACGGCGGCGCACATAGTCGCCGACCGTGGATTCCGTGTGCCTGCGGACGAATTCACCAACCAGCCACCCGAAGGTCAGCGCGTGATAACCGTGTTCGGCGCCGGGCGACCAGATCGGCTCCTGCGCCGCCAGCAGCGCCGCCATGGCCGCCGGATCCGCGGCCTCCTCGATCGAGACCGGGCGGTCGAAGGCCGGCAGCCCGGCGCGGTGGGCCAGCAGGTCGGCGAGCGTCGTCGATTCTTTGCCCGCCGCACCGTATTCCGGCCACCAGGTCGTCACCGGTTCGTCCCAGCCGATTCCCCGGTCGTGGGCCACGGCGAGGGCGGCCGTGGCGGTCAGGGCCTTGGTGCAGGAGAATGTCACCGCGGGGGTGTCCCGCTCCCAGGGCCGGTTCGCCCGCGCATCCGCCACGCCGCCCCACAGATCGACGACCGCCCGCCCGTCCACAAAAACAGCGACGGCCGCCCCAGCGTTCCGCCCGTCGGCGAAGCTCGATTCGAACACCTCGCGCACAGCCTGGAAGGCGAGATCGACCTCGCCCTTCACGAATCCGTTCATGACCGAATTAGAACACGTTCTAGTTTTGCGGGCCAGTGCCCAGCACGACATGCTGCCCCACCGGATACCTCGCGGAGATATCCGGTAGGGCAGCGAACAGCTCGCCGACTACTCGTCGGCGCCGCGGAAATACAGGATGTTGGAGCCGTGCGACGCAAGCGGCCCAGCTTCGGCGGCCTGGCGAATACCACTGCCGGGCAGGCAGGTGAGCTTGGTGAACATGGTGGTATTGCCGAATGCGGAGCGGACCTGGGTCTCGGAGGCGTAGTCCGCGCCGTAGTCGGACAGGGCCTTGAAATCCAAGGGTGCCAGCGGCTTTTCGAGCGGCACCTGGGCCGCGGGAAGACCGAGAGCCGCGTATTGGGTGGCGGCGCCCCCTTCGTACCAGCACAGCTCGTAGGACATCTGCTCCGTGGTGGTGACGCTGACGACCGGCCACTCCTGCGACAGGCGCAGCGCCAGCGGGTGACGGCCGACCGGAGCCACCTCCCAGTTCAGGCTCTTCACCGAGACCCAGTGCTCGGAGACCTTCTCGATCAGGACCACGTCCCCGCCGAGTCGTTCGGCGCGGTTGGGCTCGGGTTCGGGTGTGCTCCAGTGCTTTTCGTCGACACCGAGATACGCCGAGCTGGGCACGGGTTGCGCGCCGTCGGCGGTGTAGGCGGCGAGGATGGCCGCGCGCACCAGGGTGACGGCATTGCGCGAGGAGCAGCGCACGCTCAGCGCGCCGAAGGAGGTGCTGATCTCCACCGGCTTGGACGGCTGGTCCGGCAGCGCGCCCGCCGCGATCGGCTTGAGCCCGACCAGCGCCAGCTGCCAGTTGATCTCCTCGATGGTGGCCAGGTCCCCGGCCGTCTGATAGAGGATCTGCTGCTGGGTCAGGTAGCCCGCTCGTTCGAGGGTGGCGCACTCCAGCTTGCGCAGGGCGGTGACGGTCTTGCTGGTGAATCCGATGTCCTCGACCCGGATTTCGCGCAGCCGCTGCGTCATGGCCGGGGTGGTGACACCCGCGTAGCACTCGCGGTACATGGCCAGCGCCTGCTTGCGCTGGCGGCCCACCATGAGGGTGCGCAGCAGGGTGTTCAACGAGGCGAGGTAGCGGTTGGCCTGATCCGGGTCGGCGGCGAAGAGCCCGGCACGGATGCGCACCGCGTCCTCCCCCGCCGCGACCGCGGCCTTGGGGTCCAGCCGGCACAGCCACACGCTGCACTTGGACAGCGCGTCCGCGGACGCGCCCGCCGCGAGCGGATAGTTCTGCGCTACATGCCGATACGCCTGGCAGGCATTGCGGATGGTGGAGGTGGCCAGCTCCCGGTGCCCGATGGTGCGGGCGGCCTGCTCGAACAACCGCAGCGCCTCGGTCACCTCGGCGGCGAAGGGCGCGGTGACATGCCCGGCGGTGAGCCAGCGCAGCCGGATGAGCACCGCCTCCTGCGCGGGCTCCAGAGCCGACGCCGACCGATCCCGCTGGGCGGAGTCATTTTTCGTGGCCATGAGCGCCCGGGCGAGTTCGCACAGCGAGGTGGCCAATGCCAGCTCGACTTCGGGCGTCCGGTCCCGCGCGGCCCCGCGATCCGCGGCCACCTGGCGCTCGATGGCGCTGAGATCCATTGTGACCTTCAAACTCCCGTAACCCGTGCACGCGCCTTCCCGATCGGCGACCGTCCGCGTGTTTGCGCCGAGTCTGCCATATATCCGGCGCGCGGGCCGCCCAACCGGCGGGATGCCCGGATTTCCGAGCATCCGCGCGTGGCGACGTCGATCATTCGGAACGCGTGTAGCGCAGTTGCCCGGGCTTGTTCCGGTCGTATTCGGCGCGGCCCGAGAGATGCTGCGGCACACCGACTTCCCACCACGCGCCGGCCTCGGTCCAGGTCGACGGCCGGGTGCGGACCACCACGACCGCGGGCCGCTGCCCGGTGCGGGCGGCGTCGCGGGCGGCGGCGTAGGCCTCGCGGAACTCGCCGAGTTCGCTCGCGGTGAACACCGCGCAACCCAATGCCCGCGCGTGCGCGGCGAAGTCGACCCGGGGCGGGGTGGCGTGATTGGTACGGCAATCCGCGTAGAAGTTGTTGAAGGGCTCGGCCCCCTGTCCCTGCTGCAGGCGCGCGATGACCGCGTACCCGTCGTTGTCGCAGACCACCGCGACCAGCGGATGCCCGGCGAAGGCGGCGGAGAAGAGCTCGGAGTTGAGCATCAGGTAGGAGCCGTCCCCGAGCAGGGTGGTGACCAGACCCTCCGGTTCCGCGGCACCGGATCGCGCCCGGGCCAGCGCCGCACCCCAGGCTCCGGCGAGCTCGTATCCCATGCAGGAGAAGCCGTATTCGACATCCATGGTCGGTACGCCGCCGGCCGCGCGCCAGCCGCCCACCAGTTCGCCGGGCAGCCCGCCGGAGGCGGTCATGACGTAGTCGGAGCCGCCGCTGAGATCGTTCACGGCGCCGACGATCTGCGCATAGCTGGGCGTCCCCGGCGTCGGCGCGCGAAGTTTGTCGATGTGCGCGTCCCAGTCCGCCCGGACCGCGGCTGCCCGTGCCGTCCAGTCCGGGTCGGCGAGCCACTCGCGGACTTCGGGTTCCAGATCGCGCAGGGTGGCGTCGGCATCGCCGACCACGGCCAGCGCGCCGTGCTTCACGGCGTCGAAGCGGGCGGTATTGATGTGGACCAGACGGACTTCCGGTGCAAAAACGGTCCAGGACGCGGTGGTGAAGTCCTGCAGGCGGGTGCCGACCGCCAGCACCACGTCCGCCGCCGCCGCGAGAGTATTGGCCGACGCCGCACCGGTGATGCCCAGCGGTCCCGCGTACAACGGATGGTCGTGCGGGACCAGCGTGCGGCCCGCGGTCGTCTCGGTCACCGGAATCCCGTGGCGCTGAGCGAATTCCAGCGCCTGCCCGCCCGCACCGGAGTACCGCACACCCCCGCCGAGGACGAGCAGGGGGCGCTTCGCGTCGCGCAGCACGCGGGCGGCGTCGATGATGCCGCGCCGATCCGGCCGTGGGCGCGGAAGGTGATGGACGACCGGCTCGAACAGGGCGTCCGGAAAGTCGTAGGTCTCGGCCTGCACGTCCTGCGGGAGGGCCAGCACCACGGGCCCGGCCTCGGCGGGGTCGGTGAGGATCCGCGCCGCCTGCGGCAGGGTCGCGAGCAGTTGCTCGGGACGGGTGATCCGGTCGAAATAGCGGCTCACCGGACGAAACGCGTCGTTGACCGTGACGGTCGGGTCGCCGAAGTGCTCGACCTGCTGCAGCACCGGATCGGGCGCGCGACTGACGAACGTGTCCCCGGGGAGCAGCAGCACGGGCAGCCGATTCGCGTGTGCCACACCGGCGGCCGTCACCATGTTCAGCGCGCCCGGCCCGATCGAGGAGGTGGCGATCCCGACCTGCCGCCGCTGCGTGGCCTTGGCCAGCCCGACCGCCGCCAGGGCCATGCCCTCCTCGGTATGCCCGCGCCACAGCGGCAGCTCGTCGCGATGCTCGGCCAGCGCGGTCCCGAGGCCGAGCACATTGCCGTGCCCGAAGATGCCGAAAGCCGCCGGGAACAGCGGCACTAAGTCGCCCTCGAGCGTTTCCGAGCGCTGGGCGATCAGCCAGGTCACCAGGGCCTGCGCGGTCGTGAGCTTCATGCGAGCCGTCCTTCGTGGGAGGTGACCGGGCACCGCGGATCCGCCGCCTGGCTCGCCCACGCCGCCCGTATCCAGGCGTGCGCGGGGTCGTCGCAGAAGGCCATGGATCGCTCGGGCGCGGGCCCGGCCAGCACGTTCAGGTAGTACATGGGGTACCCGGGCGCGGCCGTGCACGGACCGTGATAGCCGTGCGGCACCAGGAACACATCGCCGTCCCGGACCGCCACGGTCTCGTCGAGCGAGCCGTCGGCGGTGTAGATGTGGTGCATCCCGAAACCCTCGGGCCCCGTGGTGATTCCGTCGCGCCCGGCAATCCGGAAGTAATAGATCTCCTCGTTGACGACCTCGCACTCGGAGACCTCGTCATGCTTGTGCGGCGGATACGAGGACCAGTTCCCGTCGGGCGTGAGCAGCTCGCACGCGTTCAGCTTGTCGGCGTGCGTCCACACGCCCGGCGTCCCGAAGTTGGTGACCTGCCGCGTCGCCCGCCCGGCCCCGCGCACCTCGACCGGAACCCGCTCGGCCGGACCGTATTTCGGGTCCAGTCGTCTCGTGCAGCGCGCCATCGGCAGCGCCACCTCGAGCCCGTCCACCGTCGCCAGCTCCACCTCCGCGTCACGCGGCACATAGGCGAAGTCGGTCACGCGGGTGAAAACCGAATCCCGCCCGGCGAGTTCGAACACCAGACCGTCCACCCGCACGGTGCACGCCCCGGCCAGCGGCAGCACGAACGCCTCGAAGTCCCCGGTGCTCACCACCCGCCGCTCCCCCGCCGCCAGCCGCAGCACCCGCAACCCGGCGTAGGCCCAGCCCGCATCCTCCGGAGTCAGCAGGACGGGATCGCCCGAATCGGCCAGCGTTCCGGCCGGTCGATGCAGGTCCGTCAGCGCCGAGCTCATCGTGCCGCCTCCAGCACCTGGGCGGCGGCCTGCACCGCGCCGGCGACATCCCCGTCCGGCGGGTAGAGCAGGCTGCGGCCCACCACCAGGCCGCGCGCGACATCGTGGCGCAGGGCCGCGCCCCAGGAAGCGAGATCGGATTCCGGGTCGCCGGAGGGCGCACCGCCGAGGATGACGACGGGGAGTGTAGTGGCGTCGAGCACCGAGACATCCTCGGGCGCAGGTATTTTCAACCAGGTGTAGGCGGAGGTGACCCCGAGGCCGGAGGCGACGGTGATGGCTCGCTGCAGTGAGGCGGAGTCCTTGTGCATGGTCAGCGTGCCGTCGGCGTCGCGGGCGTAGGGCAGGGGCTCCACCATGGCCATGAGCCCGTGTTCGGCCAGGTCGGCGACCGCGCGGGCGCAGGCCTCCAGGGTCGGGATGGTGCCGGGGTCCGAATCGACCAGGCGCAGCAGCATTTTCCCGCCGTCGAGGCGGTACTTCACCAGCGCTTCGGCGTCGTAGCCGGTGAAGCGGTCGTCGATCTCCCAGTCGGCGCCCGCCAGCCCGCCGCGGTTCATGGAGCCGATGACGATCTTCTCGTGCACGGCGTCCAGCAGCAGCAATTCCTCCACGATGTCCGGCGAGCCGAGCACGCCGTCGACGGCGGGGTTGGCCAGCGCGATGAGCAACCGTTCCAGCAGGGTGCGGCGGTCGGCCATGGCGGTGCGATCGGCGCCGACGCCGAGCGCGCCGCGGGCCGGGTGGTCGGCCGCCACCAGGAACAGGGTGCCCCGGTCCGACAGCAGGTTCGCGCGCCGCCGCCGGTCGGCGTAGGCGCGCCGGACGGCCTCGGGGTCCGTGGCGCGGGTGTGCAGCAGTTCGTACCACCGCGCATCGTTCAGGTGCACAGCATCTCCTCGATCTCGGCGTCGGTCGGCATGGCGTCGGCGCAGGCCAGCCGCGATGCCACCAGCGCGCCGGCGGCATTGGCGTAGGCGGCCAGGCGATGCGGAGCCCAGCCGGACAGCAGCCCGTGGATGAGCGCGCCCCCGAATCCGTCGCCCGCGCCCAGCCCGCACAGCACCTCCACCCGGCAGGGCGGCACCGTCCAGCGCTCGGAGCCGGTCGCGATGAGCACGCCCTCCGCGCCGCGTTTGACCACGGCCAGCCGGACTCCGCGGGCCAGCAGCCGGTCCGCGGCCGTGTCGGGATCGGCGGTGCCGACCGCCACCTCCACCTCGGTCCGGTTGCCCACCACCACATTCACGTGATCGACCATCCAGCCGATCTCGGCACGCGCGGTCGCAGCATCGGGCCAGAACATGGGCCGATAGTCCAGATCCAGCACGGTGTGCCCGCGCCGGGCCCGGCGTTCCAGGATGGCCCGCTGGGTGGTGCGGCCGGGTTCGGCGCTCACCCCGGTCCCGGTCACCCACAGCAGCGGCACGGAATCGACCACGTCCCAGGGGATCTCGTCCTCGGTGAGGGTGAGGTCCGGCGCGATGGGCGCGCGATAGAACAGCAGCGGCGGGTCCGCGGGCGGCTGCAGTTCGCAGAACACCACGGGCGTCTGCAGTCCCGCCGCCGTCCCCACGTACCGTGCCGACACCCCGAACCCTTCGAGGGCGTCGCGCACGAAATCCCCGAACCCGTCCGGCCCCACCTTGGTCAGCACCGCGGCGCGGCGGCCCAGCCGCGCCGCCGCCACCGCCACATTGGTGGCCGTGCCGCCGAGGAATTTCGCGAAGGTCGTCACCGCGGCGAGCGGCACCCCGCTCTGCTCGGGGTAGAGGTCGACGCCGACCCGGCCGATCGTCAGCACCTCCAGCTCGGTCACGGCACCACCCGCTCCAATTCGTGTTGCAGCGCGTCGAGTTCGGCGCCGCCGGCCATCTGCCGGGTCAGCTCGGTGAGATCGATCGCGGACTTCTCGTAGCTGCCCAGTGTGGCGCCCCGTTTGAGGAGCAGGAAGCGGTCGCCGACCGGGTAGGCGTGATGCGGGTTGTGGGTGATGAGAACGACGCCCAGTCCGCGATCGCGCGCCTGCACGACATATCGCAGCACCACACCGGCCTGCTTCACGCCCAGGGCCGCGGTCGGCTCGTCGAGGATGAGGACCTTGGCCCCGTAGTGCACCGCCCGCGCGATGGCCACGCACTGGCGCTGACCGCCGGACAGCGTGCCGACCGGCTGCTCCAGATCGGGGATGTCGATCCCCATGTCCGCCAGACCTTTTCGCGCGATGTCCTGCGCCTGCCTGCGGTCCAGCAGCTCGAGCGGGCCATAACGCTTGACCGGCTCGGAGCCGAGTACGAAGTTGCGCCACACGCTCATCAGCGGCACCACCGCCAGATCCTGGTAGACGGTGGCGATGCCGAGGTCCAGCGCCGCGCGCGGCGAGGACAACCGCATCGATTGCCCCTCGATGCGCAGCTCCCCGGTGTCGTGCTGGTGCACGCCCGCCAGGATCTTGATCAGCGTCGATTTGCCCGCGCCGTTGTCGCCCAGCACGCAGGTGACCTCACCGGCTTTCACCACCGTCGACACGTCGCGCAGCGCCACCACGCCGCCGTAACTCTTTCCGATGCCGGCCGTTTCGATGAGCGGCACCGCGGTCCCGGCGCTGTCGTTGTCCGTCACGGTCATCGGCGTACCCTTTCCGCCCGCTTCTTGAATGCGTTGTTGACCAGTACGGCCGAGAACAGCAGCACGCCGAGGAACAGCATGAACCAGTCGCTGTTCCAGCCCGCCAGCACGATGCCCTGCCGCGCCATGCCGAAGATGAGCGCCCCGATGGCCGCGCCCACCACCGAACCGAACCCGCCGGTGAGCAGGCAGCCGCCGATCACCGCGGCGATGATGTACTGGAATTCCAGTCCCACACCCTGATTGGCCTGCACGCCGGCGAACCGGAGGAGGTTGCACGCGCCCACGATCCAGCCCGCGAAGGCGGTGGTCATGAACAGCAGGATCTTGGTGCGGGTGGCCGGCACGCCCACCGCGCGGGCGGTGGGCAGCGAGCCGCCGACCGCGAAGATCCAGTTGCCGAACCGGGTGCGCGCCAGCACGATCGCCGCGATGGCGGTGACCACGATCCACCACACCACCGACGCCTGGATGCTGGCATTGCCGATCTTGGTGGTGGAGGCGAAAACCCAACCGGCGGACTGATATCCGTCCGCGCCGCGCACGCCCGACACCTGCACGGTGCCGGTGGCCCAGCGCGTCACACCGAGATTCAGGCCCTGCAACGCCAGGAAGGTGCCCAGGGTGACGATGAAGCTCGGCAATCCGGTGCGCATCACCACCCATCCGTTGAGCGCACCCACCGTGAGCGCGAACGCCAGCGAAACCACCAGCGCGAGCCAGACATTCCAGCCCGCGTGCACCGCCAGCAGCCCGGTGATCAACGCGGTGGAGGCGGTCATCACGCCGGTGGACAGGTCGAATTCGCCGCCGATCATGAGCATGGCCACCGCCACCGCCATGATGCCGAGCGTGGAGGCGTCATCCAGCCAGGTCGAAATGCCCAGTGGCTTCAGGAATTTCGTAGTGACGAGTCCGAAGAACACGAAGACCACCACCGCGCCAAGCAGCGCGCCCACCTCGGGGCGGGCCACCAGCCGGTTGAGAATGGCCAGCCGATCCGGCGGCGGCGCGACCGTGGTGATCTCGGATGTCGTTGTCGTCGTAGTCATCTCATCGTCTCCCGCCGGTTCACCGCGTGCCCTGGCCGACCAGCGCGGCGACGGCATCGACATTGCTCTTGTCCACGAACGCGGGGCCGGTCTGCACCGGATGGCCGCCGCCCACGGTGTTCAGGTTCGATTTGTAGAGCTTCAGCATCACCACCGGCAGATAGCCCTGCTCGTACTGCTGCTGATCCACCGCGAACAACAGCGTCCCGGCCCGGATCGCGCTCACCACATCGGAATTCAGGTCGAAGGTGGCCACCGTCGCCTTCGAGGCGGACTCCCGCACCGCGTCCACCGCGCGGGCGGCGATCTGCGAATTCAGCGTCAGCACCGCGTCGATGGAGCGATCGGCCTCCAGCGCACCCTTGATGCGCGACTGCACATCGGTCGGGTTGTTGATGTCCACCTGCAGCGTGGTCGCGGCCCCGAAGCCCTGGGTGGCGCCGGCGCAGCGTTCGTTCGCGCCGACATTTCCGGCCTCGTGGATCACGCACAGCATCTTGTGTTTCCCGGCGTCGGCCAGCCGCTTCCCGGCGGATTCACCGGCCAGGCGCTCGCTCTGGCCGACATGGCCGATGGCCCCGAACTGGACGCTCTCGGCCTCACCGGAGTTGATGGTCACCACGGGAATCCCGGCGGCGACGGCCTTCTCGACCGACGGCTTCAGCGCGTCCGGGTTGGCCATGGACACCACCAGCCCGTCCACGCCCTGGGCCACCGCATTGTCGATGAGCTTGGCCTGCTGGGTCGGATCGCCCGAGGAGTTGTACTCGACCCGGACGCCGAGGTCCTTCCCGGCGGCTTCCGCACCGTTCTTGACCACGTTCCAGAAGGCGTCACCGGGCGAGCCGTGGGTCACCACGGCCACCGACTTCAGGGTGCCCACCGCGACCGGGGCCTGGGCGGGTCCGGTGACATCGGCGCCGGGGCCGCTGCAGGCGGCGAGCACGGCCGCCGCCGCGAGCCAGGGCGACAGGCGCAGCCAGCGGGGGCGGCGCGATCGGGAGATTGCGGACATCGTCGTCACCTCCCACTAGATCCGAGCCGAGGCGAGACCAGCGCCGACCTCGGCCAGATGTCGCAGACTTCGCCGAGCATCACCCGTCGGGCCCTCGGCGGTGGCGCCGGGACGCAATGCGGTGTCCTGCTCGATCACGTACCAGCCCCGGTATCCCCCGGCGTGCGCCGCGCGGATCAGGGCCGCGATATCGACATCTCCGGTACCCAGCGGAACGTAGAGCCCCCGCCGGACGGCCTCGCTGTATTCGGTACTGCCGCTGCGCACTTCGGCGGCCACGGCCGCGCGGACATCCTTGAGGTGGATGTGCCCGAGGCGATCCGCGTGACGGTGGACCAGATCGACCGGGTCGGTGCCGCCGATGAGCAGGTGCCCGGTGTCCACACACAGGTCCAGCCCGGAGTCGGCGAGAAAGCGATCGACCTCGGCTGCCGTCTCGACGTGGGTGCCCACATGCGGGTGCAGGGCGACACGCAGGCCGTGCGCGGCGGCGATCTCGCCGACCGCGGCCGCGGTGTCGATGAGGGTCCGCCATTCGCGATCGCCGAGGGGCGTCCGGGTGTCGTACCCGTCCTGCCCGGTGGCGGCGGCCAGCACCAGGATCTCGGCGCCGGCCGCCGCGAACCGCTCGGCCGCGGCGTGGGCGGCGGTGACGGCCCGGTCGGGTTCGCGGTGCAGCGCCAGGGCGAGGAAGCCGCCGATCGGCGCAATACCGTAGGTGCTCAGCATCTTTCGTAGCTCGACGGGGTCATCGGGTAGGTAGCCCGGCGGGCCGAACTCGGTGGCGGTGATGCCGAGGCCGGCCATCTCGGCCAGGACGATGTCCGGTTCCAGGACATGCCCCCAGCCGGGGACCTCGCAGACTCCCCAGGAGATCGGCGCGGCGGCGATGCGCAGGGGGGTGATACGCAGTGGATGGAGCGGTTCGGTCATCGGCACTTCCCAGACCCGTCGTTGGCCATCGGTGAGGCTCGTTGGAGCGCTCCAACAATGTAACCTGGCTCACTCTGGTGTCAAGGGTTCGACATCTGCCGAAAAGTACGGCTTAATCACGGAAAACGCTGTCTTCCAGGCGAAATGGCACCGGATACCGATGTCCAGAATATCCGATTAGAGCGCTCCATTGCCTCGGGCCACGGCAACGCTGTAGCGTGCGACACAGATCGATACCGACGGGAGGCGACCATGACCAGACCGACCATGGAGGACGTCGCCGCCCGCGCCGGCGTCTCCAGGGCGCTGGTCTCGCTGGTCATGCGAAACTCCCCCAAGGTCAGCGAGCACCGCCGCCGCGCGGTGCTCACCGCGGCCGCCGAACTCGGCTACCAGCCGCACGCCATGGCGCGGTCGCTGGCCAGCCGCACCTCCAACATCGTCGGAGTCATGGTGTCCGACCTGCGCAATCCCTTCTTCGCCGATGTGGTCGAGGGCATGGACGAGGCGGCGCGGCAGGCCGGGCTGGAGCTCATCCTCAATACCGGCCGCCGCAGCGCGACACGAGAACGGACCGCGCTGGAGAGCCTGCTCGGCTTCCGCCCGGGCGGGGTCATCCTGCTCTCCCCGGTGCTACCGGCCTCCGCCATTCGCGACGCGGCGGCGCGCTGCCCGGTCGTCCTGGTCTCACGCACCTCCACCAGCCCGGCCGTGGACACCGTCAACGACGACGGCGAGCTCGGCGCGGCACTGGCCGTGGATCACCTTGTCGCCCTGGGGCATCGGCGCATCGTGCACCTCGACGGCGGCGCGGCCTTCGCGGCGCCGCCGCGGCGCAAGGGCTACACCGCCGCCATGGCCCGCTACCACCTCGAACCCATGGTGATCCCCAGCGAGCACACCGACGAGGCGGGCGCGGCCGCCGTCCGCACTCTGCTGAACATCTTCTCCCCCAGCACTTTTCCCACCGCACTGGTGTGCGGCAATGATTTCAACGCCGTGGGCGCGATGGCCGCGCTCGAACAGGCGGGACTGCGTGTGCCCGAGGATGTTTCGGTCGTCGGGTACGACAACACCTCGCTGGCGGCGCTGCGGCACGTCGCGCTCACCACCATCGACCAGCCGCGCACCCGAATCGGGGGGCTGGCCGTGGAGGCCCTCACCGAGCGACTGCGCGCCGACCGCACCGACCCGGTGCGCAAACGCCTGGAGCCGTCACTGGTCGTCCGCTCGACCACCGCCCCACCCCGCGACTGACAGGAGCCATCGCCATGTCCCCGATCACAGTGGGCCTCGCCGGCACCGGCCGCATCGGCACCTCCCACGCCGAAACCCTCAGGGCCCTACCGGGTGTGGGCGCGGTCGTCGTCACCGACACCGATGCCGAGCGCGCCCGCGCCACCGCCGACAAGCTCGAGGTGGAGTACGCGCCCGATATCGAGGCGCTCTTCGCCACCGGTATCGACGGCCTGGTCATCACCACCGCCACCGACTCCCATCCGGCCCTCATCACCGCCGCCGTCGACCGCGGCATCCCGGTCTTCTGCGAAAAGCCCATCGCCGCGGACATTCTGGGCACGTTGCAGGTGGTCGAACGCGTGGAGCGCTCGACCGTGCCGGTCCAGATCGGCTTCCAGCGCCGCTTCGACGCCGGGTACCGGGCCGCGCGCGCCGCCGTCGCGGCGGGGGACCTGGGCTGGATCCACACCCTGCGGGCCACCACCCTCGACCCCGCGCCACCGCCCGCCGAGTACATTCCGCGCTCGGGCGGCCTGTTCCGCGATTGCGGCGTCCACGATTTCGACATCATCCGCTGGGTCAGCGGCCGCGAGGTGGTGGAGGTCTACGCCACCGGATCCAATCGCGGAGACCGGTTCTTCGCCGAGGCGGGCGATGTCGACACCGCCGCGGTGGTGCTGCGCCTCGACGATGGCTCGCTGGCCAATGTCGCGCTCAGCCGCTACAACGGCGCGGGCTACGACGTGCGGCTGGAAGTGCTGGGCTCCAAGGGCAATGCCATCGTCGGGCTCGACGAGCGCGCCCCGCTGCACTCGGTCGAACCCGGCCAATCGCCCTCGGGCCTGCCCGCCTATCCGGGCTTCATGGACCGTTTCCACGGCGCCTACACCGAGGAGCTGGCCACCTTCCTGGGTGTGATCACCGGCCGGCTGGCCAATCCGTGCTCGCCCGCCGACGCCCTGGAGGCCTTCTACATCGCCGAGGCCTGCGAGCTGTCCCGGCATCAGGGCAAGCCGGTGCGGCTGGCCGACATCAGCCGCTGAAACTTCGGCTACCGCAGCGCGGTCTCCCCGTTTACCCTTCGGTGTGCCCGGTGATCACAGCGGGACCACCGAGACGAGAGCTATTGGAATGAGCGGCAATTCGATACCACCGGGCTATCATCCGCAGGACGAGCTGTGGACGCAGGACACCGTCGTGTTCGACGCGGTGCGCGACGACCACGACGGGCGGCAGGCCGGGCCCGGCGGCGGCCGGCCGCGGAATTCGCAGGCCAGCCGGTACGTGATCATCGGTCTCACCGCCACGATCGTCGTAGCGCTGCTGGCCATCGGCGGCCTGCTCCTGTCCGGCCACGGCAGCTGGGACGCGGCCCCGAACGCCACGAAGGGCCCCGCGCCGACGCGAATCGTGCTCACGACCACCACACCCGCGTCACCCACGACGACCGTGCGGGCGGCCGAGGTGACCACGGCGCCCGACACGACCACGACGACCACCACTACCACCACCACAACAACAACAACGGCCACGACGACCAGCGCAGCCGCGGTCAGCGGGACCTGCACCCAGGCCGGCCAGACCGCTGTCGCGGGCGACGGATCGGTCCTGACCTGCAATGTGTCCGGAGACGACACGCTCCGCTGGCTGTCGGTCAGCACGCCCTCGCTCGGATTCCCGTGCAACGCGACCGAGGCCGGGACCTTCGGCTACGCCCCCAACGGCACCCAGCTGGTGTGCTCCCGCCGCGCGGGATCGACCACGCCGACCTATGCGTGGGACAGCCCGGGCCCCGTGACCAGCGGAACGCACGAGCCCGGCACGATCTGCAATCTCAAGAAGGACGTGGTGGCCAAGTCCGCCAGCGGCCGGGCCGTCACCTGCCTGCCCACCAACGGAAACAACAACGGCAACTACGTCGGCGCGTGGAAACCCGTGTCCTGAGCGCGAATTCCTACAGGGTGACGACACCCAGCTGGATCAGCTGGGTGAGGGTGTCGGCCACGCCCCACACCTCGGCGATGGGGCGTCAGCTCACCAGCAAACCGACAGCGAGACCCGTCATGACGAGGGCGATCACCGAATCCAGCACCCGCCACGCGCGCGGCTTCGCGAAGACCGGAGCCAGCAGCCGGGCGCCGAAGCCGAGCGAGACGAACCAGATCAGGCTGCCCGCAATGGCTCCTGCGGTGAGGAACCACCGGTCCGGGGTGGCATAGGTATTGGCGAAGGATCCCAGCAGCACGACGGTGTCCAGATAGGCGTGCGGGTTGAGCCAGGTGACGGCCAGGCAGGTGGCCACGGCCGCGCCCAGCGCGATGGGCGCGCCGCCGCCCGCGGACAGGGCGGAGGCGGAGAACGCGCGCTTGGCGGCGAGGGCGGCGTAGCCCAGCAGGAAGGCCGCCCCCGCGTACCTGGCGATGGTCATGATCATCGGGGCCGAGTTCACGATCGCCCCGAAGCCCGCGACACCCAGGGTCATGAGGATCACGTCGGAGCCGATGCATACCGCGACCACCGGCAGGACATGCTCGCGCCGGATCCCCTGACGTAGCACGAAGGCGTTCTGCGCACCGATCGCCACGATGAGCGACAGGCCGAATCCGAGTCCCGAGATGGCCGCCAGGGCCGCCGATGATGCGTTCACATGTTCGAAAGTAGGGCAGGCGTCCAGCACCAGGCCAGCTAAAGGTTCTGAGGCACCATTACGATTTCTTACTATGGATCTGCAGCTCGACCAACTGCGCGCGCTCGACGCCGTCATCAGCGAGGGCACCTTCGACGCCGCCGCCCGCAGGCTCAGCGTCACACCGTCGGCAATCAGCCAGCGCATCAAGGCGCTGGAGGACGCCGCGGGCCGCATCCTGGTGCAGCGCACCAAACCCGTGCAGCCCACCGAATCCGGGCTGACGGTACTGCGGCTGGCCCGCCAGATCCAGCTGCTGACCGGCGATACCGCGCGCGAACTCGGCGACGTGCACCAGCCCGGCGCCGCCCGGGTGGTCATTCCCATTGCCGTCAATGCCGATTCGCTGCAGACCTGGGTCATTCCGGCGCTCGGCCGCGCCGCCGCCGGGGTGTCGTTCGACATCCATCGCGAGGACGAGGAACACACCACCCGCCTGCTGCGCGACGGCACCGTCATGGCGGCCATCACCTCCACCGCCGCGCCGGTGCAGGGCTGCACGGTGCGGCGGCTGGGGGCCATGCGCTATCGGCCCATGGCACAGCCCGCCTTCGCCCGCACCTGGTTTCCCGACGGCGCGAATGCGAAATCGTTCGCGCACGCGCCCGTGGTGCTGTTCGACCGCAAGGACGATCTGCAGTTCCGGCTCATGCGCCATTACACCCGCAAGCCCGTGGATCCGCCCCGGCACTACATCCCGTCCTCGGCCGGATTCAATGACGCGGTATGCGCCGGTATGGGCTGGGGGATGATCCCCGACCTCATGATCCGCCCCGAGGACGAGCTGATTCCGCTGGATGAGAAGGTATTCGTAGATGTCCCGCTCTACTGGCAGCAATGGCGGCTCGATTCCCCGGCACTGACCCTCGTGGCCGCTACGATCGCCGAAGCCGCCGCGGAATCCCTGTTGTGAAAGGCCACAGGTTGCGATCGGCCACAAGGAGATTCATTTCCGTCACCCGGGGTAATAGATGACGTGGGCGGGGTCGGATGCGATAGTCGAAGGCATTGCGGTTAGCCAGGAAGGAATTTCGTTGTCCCAAACTGTGCGCGGCGTCATCGCACGCTCGAAGAACGCCCCGGTGGAAGTCACCGACATCGTCATCCCGGACCCGGGTCCGGGGGAGGCCGTGGTGCGGGTGCAGGCCTGCGGGGTGTGCCACACCGACCTGCACTACCGCGAGGGCGGCATCAACGACGAATTCCCGTTCCTGCTCGGGCACGAGGCCGCCGGCATCGTGGAATCGGTGGGCGAAGCCGTCACCGATGTCGAGCCCGGCGATTTCGTCATCCTGAACTGGCGGGCGGTGTGCGGTTCGTGTCGCGCCTGCCGCAAGGGCAAGCCCTGGTACTGCTTCTCGACCTTCAACGCCTCCCAGCCCATGACACTCACCGACGGGACCCCGCTGACCCCCGCGCTGGGCATCGGCGCGTTCGCGGAGAAGACCCTGGTCCACGCCGGGCAGTGCACCAAGGTCGACCCCGGCGTGTCCCCCGCCGCGGTGGGACTGCTGGGCTGCGGTGTCATGGCCGGGCTGGGCGCGGCCATCAACACCGGCGGGGTCAGCCGCGGCGACTCGGTCACGGTCATCGGCTGCGGCGGGGTCGGCAACGCGGCCATCGCGGGCGCGAAGCTGGCGGGCGCGACCACCGTGATCGCGGTCGACATCGACGAGCGGAAGCTGGAGTGGGCCACCGGATTCGGGGCTACCCACACCGTCAACGCCGCCAAAGACGATGCGGTGGAACGGGTTCAGGAAATCACCGACGGCTTCGGCGCCGACGTGGTGATCGATGCCGTGGGCCGCCCGGAAACCTGGAAGCAGGCGTTCTACGCACGCGACCTGGCGGGCACCGTGGTGCTCGTCGGCGTGCCGACACCGGAGATGACCCTCGAGATGCCGCTCATCGACTTCTTCTCCCGCGGTGGATCGTTGAAGTCCTCCTGGTACGGCGACTGCCTGCCCTCACGCGACTTCCCCTACCTCGTCGAGCTCTACAAGCAGGGCCGCTTGGACCTGGACGGGTTCGTCTCCGAGACCATCGCGCTCGACGAGGTCGAGGCGGCCTTCACCAAGATGCATCATGGCGACGTACTGCGTTCGGTGGTGGTGTTCTGATGGCGCACATCGACCACGCCGTCACCGTCGGCACCTTCAGCCTCGACAACGAGACCTTCGACGTCGACAACAATGTCTGGGTGGTGGGCGACGACCTGGAGTGTGTCGTCATCGACGCGCCCCACAATGTCGAGGCGATCCTGGATGTCATCGGCACCCGCAAGGTCAAGGCCATCCTGGTCACCCACGCGCACGACGACCACATTCGCGTCGCGCCCGAATTGTCCAGGGCCACCGGCGCTCCCGTGCTCATGCATCCCGACGATCTGGTGCTGTGGCAGCACACGCATCCGGAGACCAGCCCCGACGGCGAGCTGTCCGACGAACAGGTGATCGAGGTCGGCGGGACCGAACTGCACGTGCTGCACACCCCGGGGCACGCCCCGGGCGCGGTCTGCTTCCACTCCCCCGACCTGGGCGTGGTGTTCACCGGTGACACCCTGTTCCACGGCGGGCCGGGCGCGACCGGTCGGTCCTACTCGGACTTCGGCACCATCGTCGACTCGATCGCCGACCGCCTGCTCACCCTGCCGCCGGAGACCCTGGTGCACACCGGGCACGGCGAATCCACCACCATCGGCGCGGAATCCCCACAGCTCGAGGAGTGGCGCGCCCGCCTGAACTGATCCATCACGACACAGGACCGGTCCGGTGCGGGTCGCCGGACCGATCCTCTGTCAAGTTCCCTAATCCGCCCCGCACTGCGGCGCGCCAGCCCCGGACACGCCGAATTCGCCGGTTTCGCAAGCTCATTCTCAAGATTTTCCCGGCAAGCCGGCGCCTAAAGTTGTCCATGAGAAAACTGACAGCCGCTCTGGCCTTGACGTTCGTGCCGCTTCTCGCCGTGGGTTGCTCATCATCGGGTTCGGACTCGGTGAGCAAGAGCGACGTGCAGACGAAGGCCACCAGCTTCTACAAGGACAAGTCGCACGAGGACGCGAAAACCGTTACCTGCGACGGTAGTCTGCCCGCCAAGGTAGACGCCACCCAGACCTGCACCGCCACCTCCGCCGACGGGCAGACCTGGGCGATCGATGCGAAGGTCACCAAGGTCGACGGCAAGGACGTCTACTACGACCTGACCCTGACCGACGCCTTCGTCGCGCCGGACGACGTGGCTTCCAGTGTCTCGAACTTCTACCAGTCGAAGGTGGGCGCCGCCCCGCAGTCCTCCACCTGCAACGGCCTGCTGCGCGGCGCGACCGGCTCGACCATCCGGTGCGTGGTGACCGAATCCGACGGCACCCGCTGGGGCGTCACCGCCAAGACCACGAACGTGGAGGGCTCGAAGGTCAACTACGACATGATCGTCGACGACCAGCCGATGCCCTGACATCGGGACTATCGGCACGTATGGAGCGTGGCCTCGGCCAGTTCACCCACCACGTCCGAGAGCCGGCCGCGGGTTCGGAAGGCATTGAGCGGCCCGCCGCGCCCCGCTCCGCCCGCCAGCAGCGCGGCCACGGGGTCGGTGACGAAGGCGAGGTCGTCCAGCTGGTCCAGGGCCGGCCGAATACGGTCGATGAGCCGGGTCAGCAGGTCCTCCACCGGGACCGTGCGCCCGTTGAGCGGATCGATGGCGGCCCCGTCGATGCCCTCGTGCGCCGCCTTCCAATATGCCGCGCGCAGTGTGTCTTCCGCGACGACGGGCACGGAATCGGTTGCGCGGGCAGTCATTGCGCAGGCGCGCACCAGGCTGGCCAGCAGCGAGGAGGAACTCCTCTTCGACACCCACTGTCGGCGGGGCTTCCACCAATCAGGTGTACGTCACCGGCGATGTGCCGGCACCTGCCGGAATGGTCTCTCCGGTCCGCGGCCGGCCGGGCCCCGAGTGCGCGCCGCGGCCCGGAACTGTCGGTCGGGTGGGTCACAATGCCGGGTATGGCATACGACGAGGAGCTGGCCGACCGGATTCGGGACGCGCTCGGGCCCGAACTGGTCAATGTGATCGAGAAGAAGATGTTCGGCGGCCTGGCGTTTCTGGTCGGCGGCAATATGGCCGTCGCGGCCAGCGGCAAGGGCGGGCTGATGGTGCGCACCGATCCGAACACCTCCGCGGCGCTGCTGCGGGCGGGGTCGGTCGAGCCGATGGAGATGGGCGGTAAGAAGATGCACGGGTGGCTGCGCGTCACCACCGCGACCGTCGCCGACGACGATGTGCTCGACGAGTGGGTGCGGCGCGGGGTCGACTTCGCCAAGACGCTACCACCCAAATAGGGGCAATCGATGTGTGCCAGGGCACAGCTCCGGCGCGACTGTGTCCTGCTTCACCGAATGGCCAGCTGCCGCAAGAGGTTTGCCGGGTTCCGTCACCCCTTCTTTACACCGCACCATAGTCGGGGAAACCTGCGTCCAGCACTGTGGTGAACATGAGGCAAACCGAGATTCATACGCTGGCCTGCGAAGTCTGCGGTCGTCTGCCCCATCCGAAACGCACCCGCATGGCGCTGGCCAAGCTCGCCGCGGTCTTCCCGGTCGAGCTCGCGCTGCACGCCCTGGTCGTCCACTTCGAACTGCCCTATCTCGCAACGGTTTCCGTGCTCGCCGTCGCCGCCACCATCCTCGTCATCTGGGTGGTCGAACCCGGCGCCATGCGCTATCTCGGCCGCTGGCTGCACGCCCCGGAACTGCGCCACCGCCACCGCCTCGACAGCGCCGAGCGGCTCTGGCGCATCCGGGTGCACCTGGACGACAAGCCCGGGCGGCTGGAACTGCTGGCCAAGCAGCTCGCGGACCGGCGGGCCAACATCCTCGCCGTGCACGTGCATCACCTGGAGAACGGGGTGCTCGACGAGCTGGTGGTCTCCACACCGGCCGAGATCCGCCCGCAGCGGCTGACCCAGGCCATCGCCCGCGCGGGCGGGGTCGCCGCCGGCATCTGGCCCGCGTCGGCGCTCACCCTGGTCGACGGCCAGACGCGCGCACTGGGGCTGGCCGCGCGGGTGGCCGCCGACCCCGCGGAACTGCCGCTGGTGATCGCCGAACTGCTGGGCGCGCAATACGTTCCGGATCCGGACCCGGGCCGCGTGCCCGGCAGCACCCTGCTCGAGATCGGTCCGCACGACGATCTCGCGGCCATGACCTTCCTGCGTACTGGAGAGCCGTTCACGCCCGCCGAGGTCGCCCGCGCACACCGGCTCACCGATCTGGCCCTGGTCACCGCCCGGCGCTGACCCGTCACCAGCGGATTCCCTTCGCGCATCCCACCATTCAGGACGCGGTACCGAGGCGTACAGGTTTTCGTACCGCATAGTTTCACTTCGTGGCAGACTCCGTGATGCGCATACGATCGAAACGCGCGCTAGGGGTTGGTTGATCGATGAGTTTGCGGCGAAGCGGTGCACGGCGGGGGAATGCTGACATCGGCGGTAATCCACCTGCCCGCACAGTGATTCGCACCGCGAAGCTGGCCGCGGTGCCGCTGGCCTACGCCGGGCGGCAGGCGGCCGGGGCCGGCAAGCGGGCACTGGGCCGGCCGGCGGGTGAGATCGATCGGGAGATCCAACTGCGCACCGCCGAGCACATGGCCGAGGTGCTGGGCGAATTGAAGGGCTGCGCCGCCAAACTGGGCCAGGTCCTGGGCATCTACGAGCTGGCCCTGCCACCGGAGCTGGCCGAGCCCTATCGGATCGCGCTGGCCCGGCTGCAGGATGCCGCGCCGCCCATGCTGCCGCGCACCGTGCATACGGTGCTGGCGGCGTCCTTCGGCCCGGACTGGCGGGACAACTTCCGGGAATTCGACGATCGCCGGGCCGCCTCGGCCACCATCGGCCAGGTGCATCGCGCGATCTGGCACGACGGCCGGGCGGTGGCGGTCAAGGTCATGTACCCCGGCGCCCGCGCGGCCGTGGACAGCGATCTGCGGCGGCTGCGCGGATTGGCCTGGCTGACACCGGTTTTCGCGCCACACGCCGACGGTCGCGCGGTGGTGGATGAGCTGGCCGAATGTCTGCGCATGGAGCTGGATTTCGCGGCCGAGGCACAGAGCCAGCGCCGCTTCGCGGAAGCCTACGCCGGGGATCCGGATTTCCGGGTGCCTCAGGTGGCGGCACAGTGCGGCGACGTGATCGTCAGCGAGTGGCTGGATGGAGTTCCGCTGTCCCGCTTGATCACCACGGGCGGGCAGGCCGAGCGCGACCGGGTGGGCATGCTGGCGGTCCGGTTCTTCTGGTCGTCCGCGCCGCGCTCGGGGCTGCTCTACGGCGACCCGCATCCCGGCAATTTCCGGGTGCTGCCCGACGGCCGCCTGGGCGTGGTGGATTTCGGGGCCTGCCCGGCGTGGCCGCCGGCCCAGTTCCCGGCGCTGGTGCACGACCTGGCCGACGCGCTCATCAATGGCGGGCCGGCCGAGCTGGACCGGGCCACGCGCAGCCACGGGTTCACCGACGAGCAGCGCGGTCTGGACAGCGCGGGGCTGGCCGAGAAGCTGCGGCCGTTCACCGAACTGCTGCGGCACGAGACGTCCCGGGTCGATACCGAGTGGCTGCGCGGCCGCACCCGCGACGCCATGAGCCCCAGGCTGGACAATGTGTACCGCCAGCTCGGGATACCCGCGTATCTGATGCCGTTCCAGCGCGGACTGGTCACCCTGCTGGGGCTGGTCGCGCAGCTCGGGACGACCGGGCCGATGCGCGCCGAGATCCTGCGCTGGTCACCGGAATTGAGCGCGGTCATGGACCGGCATCGGGCGCGCGGCGGGCAGCCGGCCGATCTCGGGGCCGTGCGGCTGCGCCGGGCGGGCGCGGCGGCGACCGGGTTCGCGGCGGGCTGAGCCGCACCGGACCGGCTTGCCGGCTCACCGTCACCCCAAGGCCTTGATCACTGTCCCAGACAGAACTACTCTGGGGTGACAGGCGCAACGTAGCGCCGGGGTCTGTCCGGAAGGTCCCGTCGTGACCACTGCATCCAAAGACATCCGCCCTCCTGAGCTTTCGGCTCCGGACCACGAGGTCGCCGTCATCGGCGCGGGGCCCGGCGGCATTGCCGCGGGGGTCAAGCTGAAGCGGGCCGGGGTGCGCGACTTCGTCCTGCTGGAACGGGCCGACCAGGTCGGCGGCAGCTGGCACGAAAACCATTACCCGGGGCTGGAAGTCGATATCCCGTCCCTGGCGTATCAGTACTCGTTCGCGCGAAACCCCAACTGGAGCAGGCTGTTCGCCTCCGGCGCGGAGGTGAAGCGGTATCACATGGCGGTGGCGCGGCGGTTCGGGCTGTATCCGCACATCCGGTTCGGGACCACCGTGGTCAGCGAGGAGTGGGACGAGGACCGGCACCGCTGGATGCTGCACCTCGACACTGGCGAGGTGACGACCGCACGGTTCGTCATCAGCGCGGTCGGCGCGTTCATCAGCCCGAAGACCGATCCCGGAATCCCCGGATTGACGCTGTACCAGGGCACGATTCAGCGCCCCTCGGACTGGGACGACGACTACGACCTCACCGGCAAGCGGGTCGCGATCATCGGCACCGGCGCGAGCCCGGTGCAGATCACGCCGTCGATCGCGGACGCGGTGGGCAGCCTGGTCGGTCCCTATTCGTGGACCGGCAGCGGCTGGCACGCCTTCGTGGAGATGACCGCCGACCATGCGGTGCGCGCCATTTCGGAGGCGCGACGACGCGGGGCGACGTTCGTGGCCATCCGCCAGGACGTGCACGACGCCTATCACCGCCGCGTCTACCGGCGGGGCGCGGCCATGCGCTACTACCTGGCCGAATTGAATGCGCACGTGCCCACCTACTACCGCAATTCGCAGGGCGACGGCAGCTATATCCGGCCCACCGGATTCTTCTCGGCGCAGCGGGCGCATCGTCACTTCCCGTTCGCCGACTACGAATTCGAGCGGTTGCCCGCCTGACCCCGCCGTTCGACAAGGAAGTCGAGCCATGATGAAACTGCCGAAATCGGTCCGGATCGCACTGGGTGCGGCCGGATACGGCATCAGCGACCGCCGCCTGGCACCGGCCGTGACGGGCCGGGTGATTCTGGTGACGGGTGCGTCCTCAGGCGTCGGGCGGGCCACCGCGCGCCGCCTGGCCGCCAATGGCGCGACCGTGCTAGCGGTTGCCCGCCGCGAGTCCCTGCTGGCGGAATTACGTTCGGAGACCGCGGAATTCCCGGGAACCGTCCACCCGTATCCGACGGATCTCTCCGATACCGAGGCTTGCGCGGCACTCATCACGCGCGTGCTGGCCGAGCACGGGCACGTGGATGTCTTCGTCAACAATGCCGGTAGATCGATTCGCCGCTGGCTCTCGGATTCGCAGGACCGCTGGGACAATTTCGACGACACCGCGCGCATCAATTTTCTCGGACCCATGCGCCTGGTGCTGAGCCTGCTGCCGTCCATGCGGGCGCGCCGGCAGGGGCACATCGTCAATATCAGTACCGCGCGTGTGCACGGCCCGGGTGTCGGCTGGACGGCCTATATCGCCTCGAAGTCCGCGTTCAATTCCTGGATGCGCGGCGCCGCACCGGAATTGCGGGCGGACGGCATCGATGTCACGACCGTTCACCTGCAGCTGGTGCGCTCGGACATGCTGGGTCCGTACCGGATCTACCGCTACACCCCGAGCATGTCGACCGAGGAGGCGGCGAGCATGGTGTGCCGGGCGATCGTGGACCGTCCCCTGGCGATCCGGCCGTGGTGGGAGCGGGCGAGCGCGCCCCTGTCCTATGCACTGGACAATTCCCATGCGGCGCAACGGCTGCTGACCACGTACGCGAAGGCCGGGAACTGGAACAATCGGCCGGTCGACTGGGCCGGGCCGATCGGGCGGGTCGAGCGGGCCGCCAACCTGCTCGACGACGCCGTGACGGTGGCCGGGTGGCTTCCGGCCAGCGGCGCGCTGAACCTGGTGCCGCCCACCCGGATTCCCCAGCTGGCCCGCGCATTACGCGGTGGCGTCGGACTGGCCACGGCACTGTCGGTGTGCGCCGCGCGGTTCCCGGATCGGCCCGCCATGATCGACGACGACGGCCCGATCACCGCGGCCGAGCTGGATCGGCAGGTGCAGCGGCTGGCAGCGGCGCTGCGGGCGCGCTGGGATGTGCGGCGCGGGCAGCGGGTGGGGGTGCTGTGCCGCAATCATCGGGGATTCGTGATCGCGGCCTATGCGACGGCGCGGCTCTCGGCGGATCTGGTGCCGTTGAACTACGGCTTCGCCGGGCCGCAGATCGGTGAGGTACTCGACCGCGAACGCGTGGAATTGCTGCTGTACGACGGCGAATTCCAGACCGCGATCGACAAATCCGGATACCGGGGTCGGCGGGTGGTGGTGCGAGGCGCCGCGGACGGCTTGCCGACCGTCGCAGACCTGGTCGCCGCGGGTGGGCCGCCGGTGCGCAAACCCTCGGGTGGGGGCTCGATCATTCTGCTCACCGGCGGCACCACCGGAGTGCCCAAGGGCGCGCCCCGCACACTCGGCGCGCGGTCCGTGCTGGCCGGGCTGAGCCCGCGCATGGTGCTCGCGCTCGGCGACCTGGCCCGGATCGAAACCATCCCGCGGCTCGGACGACCCATGGTGATCGCGCCGCCGCTGCATCACACCTACGGGTTCCTGGCGCTCGCCGCGGCGTTCCTGCTCGGGTCGACCGCCATCGTGCACGACCGGTTCGATGCCGAAACCGTGCTCGCCGATATCGAGCGGCACGGCGTGCAGATCGCCTGCCTGGTGCCGACCATGATCAAGCGGATCATGGATCTGCCGGCGGCGGACCGCCGCCACCATCACCTCGAGAGCCTGCGGATGGTGGTGTGCGGCGCCGCTCCCCTGCCGGCCTGGCTGGCCACCGCCTTCATGGACGAGTTCGGCGAGGTGCTGTTCAACGCGTACGCCTCCACCGAGACCGGCGCGGGGACCTTCGCCACACCGGCGGATCTGCGGGCCGCGCCCGGCACCGTGGGGCGGCCGCTGACCGGGATCGTGGACATCCGCATCGTCGACGGCGACGGCCGCGAGGTGCCCACCGGTGTCACCGGGCGGATCGTCAACAAGAACCCGGGCATGTTCGCCGGCTACAGCGACGGCCGGACCAAGGCGATGGTCGGACAGCACATGGACTCCGGTGATCTCGGGCATGTCGATACCGAGGGCAGGCTGTTCGTGGACGGCCGCTCCGACGACATGATCGTCTCCGGCGGTGAGAACGTCTTCCCGCAGGAGGTCGAGGAGGCGCTGCTGGCGCATCCGGCGGTGGCCGACGCCGGGGCCGTCGGGGTGCCCGACGACGATTTCGGGCAGCGGCTGGCGGCGGCCGTGGTGCTCCGGGCCGGGGCGCGGGCCGGGGCACGCACCCTGCAACGGCACATCAAGGCCACGCTGGCCGGCTACAAGGTGCCGCGCGACATCGTGTTCGTGCCCGAACTGCCGCGCACGACCGCGGGCAAGCTACGGCGGCAACAGCTTCCGGAGGTCATCGCGCGGGCGCGCGCGGCGGCCGAGTCCGGCATCGCTCTCGAATCCGATCCATCCAGGACGTGAGGTCTCAGTCATGAGCGCTACCAATGGTTCCCAGCCCCGGCCCACCCATGAGGTCGTGATCGTCGGCGCGGGTCTGGGCGGGATCGGCGCGGGTGTCGCGCTGCGCCGCATCGGGGTCGAGAACTTCGTCCTGGTCGACAAGTGGCCGAAGGTCGGCGGCACCTGGCTGGCCAATACCTATCCCGGTGTGGCCGTGGATATTCCGTCGCCGGTGTACAACTTCTCGTTTCAGCCGCGGTCGCACTGGTCGAGGTTCTTCGCGCCCGGCGCGGAATTGCAGCGGTACGCGGAGGAGGTCGTCGATCGGCAGGGTCTGCGCGGCAAGCTGCGGCTCGGATCGGGCGTCGTGCTCGGGGTTTTCGACGAGGAGCGGGATCTGTGGCGGATCGCCCTCGAGGACGGCGCGGAGATCACGGCACGCTATGTGATCGGCGCGGTCGGCGGGCTGGAGCAGCCGCACAATCCGGATATTCCGGGGATCGGCGACTACACCGGCAAGATCATGCACAGTTCCCGGTGGGATCACGACTACGACTACCGGGGTAAGCGGGTGGCGGTGATCGGCACCGGAGCCACGGCGCTGCAGGTGATTCCCGAACTGGCCAAGGATGTCGCGCAACTGACCGTGTATCAGCGGCGGGCCATCTGGATCGGGCCCAAGGTGGACTTCCCCATGGGGCCGGTCGCGAACGCGGTCCTGAATTTCGCGCCGCTCCAGCGGACGGTGCGCCTTCTCGGCAATGTGGGCGTGAACGCGGGGCTGGGGGCAGGGCTGGCCATCTCCAACTATCCGCGACTGACCTCGATGGGTATGACGGCGGCCGAAACCGCCATGAAGGCCTTTCTTTTCAGTCAGGTGCGCGATCCCGAGCTACGCCGCAAGCTGACGCCGGACTACCGGTTCGGGTGCAAGCGGCCGTCGATCTCGAACTCGTATTTCAAGACGTTCACCCTCCCGCATGTCGATCTGGTCACCGAGGCCATCGAGCATTTCACGCCGACCGGCGTCCTCAGCGCCGACGGGCGGGAGCGGGAATTCGATATGGTGCTGTGCGCCACCGGATTCAAGGTGATGGAGAAGGGGTACACGCCGCCCTATCCGTTCTACGGTCGCGACGGGCTCGAACTCGGCGAGTTCTGGGACGAGCACCGCTTCCAGGCCTATCAGGGGGTGTCGGTGCCCAGGTTCCCCAATGCCTTCCTGATCGTCGGGCCCTACGCCTACGCGCCCGGCTCGTACATTCCGCTGATCGAATCGACCTCGGCGCATGCGGCCCGGGTCATCGGGGAGGCTCGCCGGCGCGGCGCGACCCGGGTTGAGGTGCGGCAGCAGCCGCACGACGAGTACTTCGCGCGGATGGACAGGCGGGCCAAGCGGACCCACCTGTTCACCCAGGGCTGTGTCACCTCGAACACTTACTACATCAACTACCAGGGCGACGGCGCGGCCTTCCGGCCCTCGACCCAATTGGAAATGTATTGGGAGAACAGGCATTTCCCACTCGACGACTATCGCTACAGCACCGCCGCGGTGCGCGAGCTCCAGGACGCGGCCTCCTGAGAGCCCCGGGCGCCCGGTCGGCCGATCACTCCTCTTCGGCCAGCGCCGCCAGCCGATCGACCGATCCCCGCAGCTTCTCCGAGGTGGTGGCGCGCGCCCGGGCCAGGCGCTTCTCATCGGCCAGGTCGGTCCAGTCGTAGGTGTGGGTCACGCGGGTCCGGTTGTCGCCCAGCGGCTCCAGCTCCCACCGCCACAGGTGGCCGGGCGGCTGCGCACCGCGTTCCGAAGGCAGCCAGGCGATTCGGCGCGCCTCCTCGAATTCCACAATCCGGTTCTCCCGGACCCCTCCATGGGTGAGCGTCATCTCGAAGACGTCGCCGACCGACCGCACCCGTTGCCCGGGCTCCGCTTGTGCGAGATTGTCGTTCGCATCCCAGCGAGGCTGCTGCGCCGGATCGGCGATCAATTCGAATATCCGCGCGGCCCCGGCGGCGATCTCACGCTCTGCGGACACAACTCGCCTGGCTTCTCCACCGTCGCTCATACCCCGATCGAACCACCCCTCGGGCCGTCCACCACGATCGGGGAGGCCGGACCGGCTAGGCGGTGGCGAGCCGGAGAGTCCGGGCCCGGCCGCCGAGGGTCGACAGGGCGGCCAGAATCGAGCCGCCGCCGAGCCAGAGGACGCTGAGCGGGCCCGCGTGGTCGACCGCGATGCCACCGGCCAGCACCGAGGGCGATCGAGAAATTGAAGGTCGAGACGAACAGGGGCGATGCCGCTTCGGTGGTGTCCGGGCGGCCCGGAGGATGCGGGTCTGGAAGGTGACGGGGACGGCGCCGTAACCGAGGCCCCAGAGCATCAGGATCGCTCCAGCGGCAACGACATTCATGCCGAAGAGCGCGAGCGCGGCCATGGCCGCGACCAGCAACACCCCGATGCCGAGGGTGGTGCGCCGCAGGCTCTTCGCGACCAGCGCGCCCGCGAGGAAGTTGCCGCGGATGCCGGCGATGCCGAACACCACTGCCCTGCGCCTCGCGCTGATCCTGACCTGGGTTCGCGCACGGGCTGCAGCTGCTGTGCGATGCATTGGATGGTGCTCCCTGATTCACTGATCGACAATGTCCTGTCCGCCAAGGGTTCTCGCGAGATGTGGGCCAGCGTGGCCACCCAGCTGACCCTCGCCGACTTCCTCTCCTCCGGCGCATACGACCGCCACCTCCGCCGCACCCGCGCCGCCTATCGCCACCGGCGCGATCTCCTGGTTCGCACCCTGGCCCAGCGGGCCCCGCACATCCGGGTCAGCGGCATCGCCGCCGGACTGCGCGCCGTCCTCGAATTGCCGTACGGCACAGAGGATTCCACCCCGCATGCCGCCCGCCGCCGCGGTCTGGTCCTCGACGGCCTGCGCCGCTACCGTCACCCCCCCGCCCGCATGCCGCACCGCGACGGTCTGGTCATCGGCTACGGCACCCCTTCGACCACGGTTTCGGCCCCGCACTCGAAGCCCTGTGCCAGGCCCTGCCCGACCGATGACGCACCACTTCCGCCACGGCGTCGGCCTGTAGCGCGGGGGTAGCTCCGGTCTGCTGAACACTCGCGGCAGTGTGCAGAATAGGACGATGACCGCTCGACAGCTTGTTTCCTCAGGTGCCCAATGGGAGCCGATCGTCGGCTATTCGCGCGCGGTCCGCGTCGGCCAATGGATCGCGGTGGCCGGAACCACCGCCGCCACCCCCGACGGGCCGCCCGTGGGCGGCGACGATATCGCCGAACAAACCCGCGAGGCTCTCCGCCGAATTGCCGCCGCCCTCACCGAAGTCGGCGCCTCCCTCGAAAACGTCATCCGCACCCGAATCTATGTCACCGACATCTCCCGCTGGGAAGAAGTGGGCAAGGCCCACGGCGAAGTCTTCGCGCACATCCGCCCCGCCGCCACCATGCTCCAAATCTCCCAGCTGATCGACCCGGAACTCCTGGTCGAAATAGAAGCCGACGCGATACTCCCGTAGCCGCGTTCCCGCACGCGCCGGAAATCTCGGTCGGCCCTTGGAGTTCGGATCCAGGGGCTGCCCGGTGCCGTACGAGCGGAGTGGGAGCCCGGCTCGAGGTTCAGGACATCCATGAGAGAGGGGTCCTCATCGATTCGATTTGGTGGCGGAGGTGGTCCAGGAGCTTTTCGGGATTGTCGAAGTCGGCGGGATTGATGGGCGCGCCGAAGTGGATGGTTACCGGATGGCGGCGGTTGAAGGGGCGGGCGGGGGTGGCGGCGCGGCGGACGGGGAGGACATTGTCGGTGCCGGTGGTGGCTACCGGAATGATGGGGACGCCGGTTGTCAAGGCCAGATTGGCTACGCCGGGTTTGTAGGGTTCGTGGTCGCCGGGCGGGACCAGTCGGCCTTCGGGGTAGATGATGAGCACACCGCCGTGGTGCAGAATTTGCTCTGCTTGGGCCATGGCATCGCGGCCGGAGTCGGAGTCGCGGCGAATGACGGGAATCTGGCCCAGGCGGCGGACAAGCCAGCCGATAACCGGCCAGGACCACAGTTCGGCCATGGCGATGGCGATGGCGCGGCGGCGGAGCGCTCCCCAGAGGAAAACCGCGTCGAGCATCGAGATGTGGTTGCTCGCGATGATGACCGGACCGGTTTTCGGAATCCGGTCGCGGCCGATCACGGTGACGTGGACGAAGTTCGACCACGCCAGCGTGCGGAGAATACGCCTGACCAGGTGCGTTGTCAGCCAGGCTCGTTTACCCAGCCCTTTGGGGCGTCGTGCATCGGTGTTCATCGCTCTCCCACATGGATAGTCCGGCAATGGTTTTCATACTCGCCGGGCGGCGGGGTACGCGCCACCGCAGAACTACTCAGGGGCCGAGCGGAAGTCATGCAATAGCGGATTGCTATGGCGATTTTTCGGGCGTAGCCTGGAGATTGCTGTACTCACAGCAGAATCCCAACAGAATTCAGCAAGGGGCGAGTGCTGCCATGACTGGAAACTGGTGGCGTCACACCGTTTTGTCCCAATTGTCCCGATCGCCGGGGAATGCCGCGGTGCTCTTCCTCGTCGTCGAAGACGGTACCAAGGTCATCACCTTCCCGAGACTCAACTGGGGATTCGTGGCGGTCGCATCCGTCGCGGTTCTCGTATTCGCCATCGCAGTCCTGCTGCTGGTGAATTCCGCGCACTTCGAGGAACCACAGGCACCGGCACCGGCACCACCTGCATCATGCGAACCGTTCTGCCCCACGCCTAACTGAGTACTGTTCGCCGATCGCGAAGATGAGGATGAAAACCATTCCGCCGGAATCCGATTCGACCTCCGGCATGGTGCCATATAGCGCCGCGACCTGGGACGCGATGGACAGTCCCAGGCCGTGGCCCTATGGCGTGGGCCGCGACGATAATTTTCCCGCCGCAATGAACCCTGACCAACGGTGCACATCGAGCATGCCGGGCATGACCCATCGGCCGGTGGCGTCGACCGTGCGCTCCGCGTCCGGAATCTCGCCGCCGATGACCGTGACCTTGCCGTCGGTCACCCCGACATCCGCGCGCACCGGCACTACGCTGCACGCGGGCACCTTCCTGACCACGCAGCACTGACACCGAGCGCCACGGCTACACCAGCTCGGGCATCCTGCCGCGCGCGCGATACTCCTGGGGCGGACAACCCTGCCATCGCCGGAAGGCCCGGATGAAGGAGGCGGCCTCGGCGTAGCCCAGCCGCCCCGCCACCTGCTCGGTGGTCATATCGGTCCGGTCGAGCAGTTCCTCCGACAGCGCCTGCCGCACCTCGTCGAGCAGTGTGCGGAAGGAGGTGCCCTCCTCGTGGAGCCGCCGCGACAGCGTGCGCGCACTGACGTACATCTCGGCCGCCACCGCCGACTGATCCGGGAGCACCCCCGGATTGCGGATCAGCAGATCCCGCACCGCGCCCGCGACGCCGGTACGAGCGTGGCGGCGGGCCAGCAGGTCCCGGCACATCTGCTCGCATCGACTGCGTGCCCACTCGTTGGCCTGCGGCAGCGCCACATCCAGGTGTGCGGCGTCGAACGCGAGCTCGGTGCCGGCCGCGCCGAAGTCCGGCTCCACCCCGAAGACCGACCGATATCGCGCGGTATCGGCGGGCGCGCCGTGCCGGAAACTCAAGCGCCGCACCGGAACTCCCACGGAGAACAGTTCCCGGGCGATCACCTGGACACCGGACATGACCCGCTCGCCCAGAAAGGCGCGGACCTCCTCGGGAAACTCCCAATCATCGAACCGCAGCCGCCCTTCGCCGTCCGCCTCCTCGAAGCTCAACCGCCCGAAAGTGAAGGCCGGCTCCACGCAGTGCAGGGCAACCTGCACGGCGTCCCGCAGCGTGCGGCTGGCCAGCAGCGCCAGCCCCCACGGTCCGTGCAGCGAGACGCGATAGCGGAGCCCTGCCTCCACGCCCAGCCCCGATTCGTCCCCGAATCGGGCGAGCAGATTGCGCACCACCGTAAGTTCCTGCCGCGCAGACAGTTCCGCGTATCGATCGATCACCGCCTCGGGCGGCACTCCGGTGCCGGCCAGGCACTCCCCCACAGGCATCCCCCGTTCCTCCGCGAGCCGCGCCACAATGTGCACGCCGGAGGTATTCCTGACTAGATCCCAGTCGAACATGTACGCGTCGTCCTCTTCGACTACTCCCGACCAAATGTCTGTTCCCCATCGGGTTGGCGAAACATATCAACGAGAGACCGTCCGGTGTGGCGCAACCGACAGATTCGAATGCGACACATGATGCGTTTCGGTCGACACGCGATTCGTCACGTAACAGCCGGTGCCCCCGTGCGATTCATCCACATCCGGTCCGGACGACGACCAGCAATCGAGGCCTGCCCACCATGAGCGTCACCGCCATCCTGCTAATTCCCGCGCTGGCGGCACCCACCTTCGGCATCGGCATTTGGCTCGGCATCCGGTCGGTTACCAGCGAGACAGCCGCGGAACACCGCCGGGCCCATTGCGCCGAGGTCCTGCGTTCATGGCCCGACATCCAGACGCAGCACCGACCCACCACCTGGCCGGAGTCCCACCGAGCCCGATAACGTCTGCCGTATGAGCAGCGACACGACCCGTACCGTGGTGGTCACCGGCGCGTCCTCCGGCATCGGCAAGGCCACCGCCGCCGCCTTCGCGGCCCGCGGCCACAAGGTGATCGGCACCAGCCGCAACCCTGACTCCATCGCCGCCGCCGACCGCGTGGCCGGAGTCGAATACCGCGCACTGGACATCACCGACCTCGCCTCGATCGACCGCTTCACCACCGAACTCGGCGCGATCGACATACTCGTCAACAATGCCGGAGAGAGCCAGGCCGGACCGCTCGCCGAACTGCCCCGGGAAGCAATCGAAAGGCTGTTCCAGCTCAACGTGTTCGGTGCGGTATCCCTGACACAGGCGGTGCTGCCCGGGATGCGCGAGCGAGGCTACGGGCGGGTTGTCATGGTCGGTTCCATGCTGGGCAGCTTCCCCATGCCCTACCGCTCCTCGTATGTTGCGACCAAGGCGGCACTGCGCGGATTCGCGACCGCCGCCCGTTTCGAAGAGTCGCCGTACGGAGTGTGGATCACCACCGTGGAACCCGGCCAGATCGACACCGGCCTGAGCGAGCGACGGATGAAGTACATCGCTGAAGGCTCTCCGCACACCGCAGAGTTCACCAAGTTCATGGCCAAGCTCGACAGCCAGATGAGCAAGGGAATCCCGCCCGAGAAAGTCGCGGAAACCATTGTGGCAGCAGCCGACTCGGACCGGCCCAACCCGCTGTATGCGGTAGGAAGCAATGCCCCGCTGATGTTCGCCATTCGCCGCATCCTGCCCCGCACTGCGATGGAGCGTCTGATCGCCACCGCCCAAGGGCTCAAACGATAAGACCGAAAAGCCACGGAATCCGAATTATTCAGTATGGCAATATGATTCGTTAATTCCCCATCGTCGAGGACGATTCGCACGCCGGATGAGAGAATCCCGGCCACACTGGGTGGCCGGGATTCGTTGGCCGCTAGCCGTCGACGGTGAGGACCGTGCCCGCGGCGACCGTCAGGTTGCCCTCACGGACCGCGAAGCCGAGCCCGGGCTCCAGCGGTATCGCGCGGTCGAGCGTGACCGCCACCTCGACGGTCTCGCCCGGCATCGCGCGGCCCTCCGGCACCGCCACCTGACCGGAGACGTCACCGGTGCGGACGAAGAACTGCGGCCGGTATCCGGTGACGATCGGCGTGCGCCGACCACCCTGGGACGCCGTCAGCAGCCGCACCCGCGCGGTGAACCCGGTGTGCACCGCGATGCTGCCGACCGCCGCGACCACCTGGCCGCGCGCCACCTGACCGCGTTGCACGCCGCGCAGCAGCAGCGCCACATTGTCGCCCGCCTCGGCCGATTCCATGGTCCGGCCGAAGGTTTCGAGGCTGGTGACCACCGACTCGATCGTGCCGCCGAAGCCGAGCACCGCGACGCGGTCGCCCGCCTGGACGCGCCCGCGCTCCACCGCACCGGTCACGACGGTGCCGCGACCGGTAATGGTGAGCACGTTCTCCACCGGCATGAGGAACGGCGCGTCGAGGTAGCGCACCGGCATCGGCACGTAGTCGTCAACAGCGTCGAGCAGGCGCAACAGCTGCACCGACCAGTGCTCGTCACCCTGCAGCGCCCGCAGCCCCGACACCGGCACCACGGGAGCACAGTCGCCATCGTAACCGTTGGCGGACAACAGCTCTCGCACTTCGATCTCGATCAGCTCCAGCAGCTCACCGTCGGCGATGTCGGCCTTGTTGAGTGCGACCACGATGTGCTCGACACCCACCTGCCGGGCCAGCAGCACGTGCTCGGCGGTCTGCGGCATGACGCCGTCGTCCGCCGACACCACCAGGATGGCCCCGTCCAGCTGGGCCGCGCCGGTGATCATGTTCTTCACGAAGTCGGCGTGCCCCGGCATGTCCACGTGCGCGTAATGCCGTGTGGCCGTCTCGTATTCGACGTGCGCGATATTGATGGTGATTCCGCGTTCGATCTCCTCCGGTGCCCGGTCGATGCGGTCGAACGGGACGAAGGCGGTGCCGCCGCGCTCGGCCAGCACCTTGGTGATGGCGGCGGTCAACGTGGTCTTGCCGTGGTCGACATGCCCCATGGTGCCGATGTTGAGGTGCGGCTTGGTGCGGACATAGGCCTGCTTGGCCATGATTGGTTCTCCAACCGGGAGTCAAGGTTTCGAGGGGACCTCAGCAGCGAGCCGACCTTCCCCGTCTGAGGTCCCGGGACGTCCCGGAGAAGGTCAGCGTCGTGCGCCGTCGAATGCGAAGACCACCAGGGCAGCAGCCATCGCGCCCGCGACTGCGGGGAATGCGGCGATGGACTGTGCGAACATGCCGACGATCGTGCCGGGCGGATCGGCTCGGGCGCAATCGATTTTCCCGATCACCCTCCGGCACAACGTCACTCAGGGACCCGACGCCCCGGTGAGCTGAGTGGGCTCGGTACGGCCGGGCCGGCGGGTCGCGGCGAGCTCCGCCGCGACGAGCAGCCAGACGACGATCGCCACAACGAACAGCACACGGCCGAGGGTCCGCGCCCAGGACAGCGACAGTCCGGCACCGGTCGAGAGCGCCGCGACCGACGTCATGCCGAGCGGGAACACCGTCGCCCACCGCCGCGTGTTGTATCCGGGGCGGAAGCGAATCACTTCGGCCCCGACCAGAATCGCGTAGCAGCCGAGGCTCACGACGAGCAGCGCCAGGGTCACTGCCTCGAGCACCGTGTGCGGGATTCCCGTCCACCGCTGCCAGGCGGTGAGTTTCGAGGCGGCCAGGGCCGAGATCGCGAGGGCACCGGTCATGACCCACTGGTCCCCCGCGCCCCGCCAGATCTCCGCGATGTCGAAATGCGCGAATGCCACTGGATACAACAGCAATCCGAGCACGAAGCACACCAGTGCCGCGGCGGCGAGCCAGTCGCCGGCGCCGTTCTCCGCCAGGGTGGCCGCCAGCACCGACAGGCCCTCGGTCGACACGCAGACCAGGAACACCGCGCCGGGCATCCGCCGATTCCAGTGCCGGATCACCATGACCAGCAGCACCGGCCACACCACCGTCGCGACCACGAGCAGGGCGATGGCCACGACCTGCCAGCCGAGCAGGCACAGCCGGGTCCCCAGTACGGTTGCCGCGGCCACCGCGGTCAGGGCCGCCGGGGTATCGGCCTCGGATACCCAGCGGTCGTGATCCCAGAGCTGCCGGGAGACGAAATCGGCGGCCAGCACCAGCCAGATGATGCCCGCGAGCGCCAGCAGCAGCCGCGAGACCGTCTTGTATCCGGTGAGATGCGTTCCGACGGAAAGGATTCCGGTCGCCATGACGAAAGCCCCCATGGCCGGGGGCAGTTCGCGCCACCAGCGCACGGAGTCGGCGTCGTGCCCGGTGAGCGCGGTGAACGCCCCGGCCGTCAGGATCGCCAGCGCCGAAACCACCAGCGCCACATCGAGTCCGTGCCGGAAGGCCACGGTCGCCGTCTGCAGGACCTCGTGGACGTGCGGTGCGTACTTTATGGCCGTGGCCAAGTCGAGTCCCGGTGGGATGCGACCGCGTTCGACCGCGTCGATGGCGATGGGTTGCAGGTCGGCGGGCAGGCCCAGCTCGGTGAGGCGGATCCGCAGATCGGCGGTGAGGAAACCGTTGACCAGCGAGCCGAGGACCGCGACGCCCACGGCCGCCCCGACCTGCCGCATGGTGTTGGTGGCCGCGGCCGCCATGCCCGAATGCTCGGCGGGTACACCGGTCAGCACCGCCGCGGTGAGCGGCACCACGGCAACGCCGAACCCGAGACCGGCGACGGCCAGGGTGGCGGCCAGCGGCGCGAACTCCACCGTGCCGTCCAGCGCGTGCCGGGTCAGCAGAATGCCCGCCGCACCCACGACACAGCCGACGAACATCGGCGTGCGGGCGTCGGTACGTGCGACCCAGAATCCGGCGGCCACCGCTCCGAGCATGATCGCCGCGGCCATCGGCGCGAACACCGCCGCGGTCCGCCCGGCCGAATAGTGGATCATCACCTGTAGATAGAGCGCGGTGAAGAAGAAGATCGAGAAGACCCCGAAGTAGACCGCGAAGGCGACGAACAGTGCGCTGCGCACCGGTGGAAGCCGTAGATAGCGAAAGTCGAAGACGGGGTTGCGAACCCGGTTCTCGACGGCGACGAACGCGAGGAACGCGAGCCCGCCCAGCACGAACAGCGCGACCACCGAGCGCGCGCCGTATCCGCGGTGCTCCCCGCTGATCGCGGCATAGATCACCGCACCGAGGAAGATCGCGCCGAGCAGCGAGCCGAGCCAATCCAGCTGCCCCGGTTGCGGATCCGCGCTCTCGGGCACATACCGCAGCGCGGCGGCCAGCACCACCGCGCCGAGGATCAGGTTGAACCAGAAGATCGATCGCCAGCCGTACGCCCCGACCAGTACGCCACCGAGCACCGGCCCGGCGGCCAGGGCGAGACCGGACACCGCCGCCCACACCCCGAGCGCCTTGGCGCGGGCGCGGGGATCGGGGAAGACCTGCCGCAGCACCGACAGGGTGCCCGGCTCGGACGCGGCCGCGCCCAGTCCCATGACCGCGCGACCGGCGATGAGCATCGGCACGCTCGCCGCCAGCGCCGAAATCACCGATCCCGCACAGAAGATCGCCAACCCGGCGACCATGACGCGTTTGCGTCCCCACCGGTCGCCGAGGGATCCCGCCGCCAGCATGAGGCTCGCGAAGACCAGGGTGTACGCATTGACCACCCACTGCAGCAGCACGACATCGGTGCTGAGCTCCGACCGGATGTCGGCCAGCGCCACGGAGACCACGGTGGTGTCGAGGAAGGTCACGAACAGGACCGCGGTGACGGTGGCCAGCGCGATTCCGGGCCGCGCCGCGCCGCGCGACGTGTCACCGATTGCCACGTCCACAGGTTACGTGGCAGGCGCGACCGGCTGTCCGGTTTCGATCGGCGTGGCGACGCCGCCCGGACCGGTGGACGCGTGCTGCGCCTCGCAGGCGGCCAGCCCCAGGGCCAGGGCGCACACGGCGATGACGATGGCGGACTTCAGCCGCATGGGGTCCTCCAGACGATCGGGGGCGTCCGTCTCGGTGCGGCGCCCGCGATCAGAGTCGGACTCGCCGCTTGGAAGCGGCCAATGACCCACCAATGGCCGGTGCGACGCGCAGGATGGGTGACGGTCCGGACCACGGACCCATTCCCCGAGGGAAGGCGTGAATCGGTGCAGGATAGTCGGCGAATCGTCGCTGTCTCGATCCCTCTAGACTCCCGAACGGGGAGGTCGGTTTGCTGAGATTTGCCGTACTGGGCGAGGTCCGCGCATGGCGTGGGGACACGCCCCTGGATCTGGGTCCGCCACAGCGGCGCGCCGTGCTGGCCGCACTGCTCCTGCGCGAGGGCAAGGCGGTCACCGCCGCCGAGCTCGTCGAGGGGATCTGGGGCGAGGACCCGGTGCTGCGCGCCGTGCCCGCGCTGCGCACCCACGTGGCCAAACTGCGGCGCGAACTGGAACCCGACCGCGTCAACCGCGGACCCTCCACCCTGCTGATCTCCATCGGCGACGGCTACGCCCTGCGACTCCCGCCCGGGCGCACCGATATTCACGACGTCGAGGACGAGGTCGCCGCGGCCGAGCGGCTACGCTACGAGGATCCGGGCAGCGCCCGCGACACCCTGGAGTCGGCGCTGGCCCGCTGGCAGGGCGCCGCGCTGGGCGGACTGCCGGGGCCCTATGCCGAGCGGCAGCGGGCCCGGCTCGAACAGTGGCGGCTCTCGATCCTCGAGGACCGCCTCGCCCTCGATATCGAAACCGGCCGCAGCGCCGAGGCGGTCGCCGAACTCGGGCCGCTCATCGAGGAGCATCCGCTGCGGGAACGCTTCCGCGCACTGCTCATGACCGGGCTGTACCACTCCGGCCGGCAAGCCGAGGCGCTCGCGGAATTCGGGCGCGCCCGTCGCGCCCTGGTCGACGGCGTCGGCGTGGAGCCCGGACCGGAACTCAGTGACGTGCACGCGCGGATCCTGCGCGCCGAGCTGCCGCCCGTGCTGCGGCCCACCCGCGCGGTGGTCACCCCGGCCCAATTGCCGCCCGACATCGCCGATTTCACCGGCCGTTCCCGCGTCGCGGAGGAGATCGCGGCCCAGCTCACCGGCGACGGACCCGCGGTCGCCATCTCGGCGGTCGGCGGCATGGGCGGAGTCGGCAAGACCACCCTCGCCCTGCACATCGCCCATCAGGTGCGCGACCGGTTCCCCGACGGGCAGCTGTATGTGAACCTGCGCGGCGTCGACCCCGAACCGATCCCGCCCGGGGACGCGCTGGGCGGATTCCTGCGCGGGCTCGGAGTCGCCGAGGGCGATATCCCGCCCGCCGTGGACGATCGTGCCGCGCACCTGCGAACACTGTTGAGCGACAAGCGGATTCTGGTGGTGCTCGACAATGCCCGCGACAGCGCCCAGGTGGCGCAGCTGCTGCCCGGCACGCCGGGTACCGCGGTGCTGATCACCAGCCGCTCCGCGCTCACCGAACTGCCCGCGGTGCGGCGCACCCGCCTCGACGTACTGGAGCGCGAGGAGGCCATGACGCTGCTGACCCGCATCCTGGGCGCCGAACGCGTTGCGGCCGAACGGGATGCGGCCTACGCGGTGATCGAGCAGTGCGCCTGCCTGCCGCTGGCGGTGCGCATCGTCGGTGCGCGGCTGGCGGTGCGGCCGCAGTGGACCATCGCCTCGCTGGCCGAGCGGCTGGCCGACGAGAGCCAGCGCCTCGAGGTGCTGCAGACCGGCGACCTCACCCTGGAGGCGGCCTTCCGCCTCGGCTACGGGCAACTGAACACCGAGCAGGCCAGGGCGTTTCGCATGCTGGCCCGCGCCGATGTGCCGGACTTCCCGGTCGACGGGGCCGCGGCGCTGCTGGGCGTGCCGGTGGCGCGGGCCGAGCTGGTGTGCGAATCGCTGGTGGATCTGAGCCTGCTGGAGACGCCCGCGCCCGGCCGCTACCGCTTCCACGACCTGCTGCGGCTGTTCGCGGCCCGGCTGGCCGGGACGGCCGCGAACCGCGATCTCGGCGAACGGGAATCGGAGATCGTGGTCCGGCTGCTGGACTACTACCTGGCCAGCACCAAGAACCTGCTCGGCGCACTGGATTACAGCAACACCACGCTGCTGCTGGTGCCCACCACCGTGCCGGGCCACACCTTCGCCGGCGGGGCGGAAGGCCAGTCCTGGAACGATGTCGAGCGGCCGGTGATCATCGCACTGCACCGCCAGGCGGCCCGGCTCGGCGGGCGGGCGGTGGCGCTGGCGGCCGATCTGGCCTGGGTGATGTCGGAGCTCATGGACACCGGCAGCCGCGCCCGCGAGCTCGCCGACGGCCTGAAGGCCCTGCTGGACACCGCGATCCGCGACGGCGACCACGCCAGCGCGCGACGGCTGCGGGTGGCGCTGGGCGCCATGATGCAGATCGGGCTGGGCGAGGTGGAGGCGAGTCTGGAGTTCCTGCAACCGATTTCGCAGCCCGCCGACGATGCCGAGCGCCGGTTGCAGGTGCTGGCCGAGATCCTGCTCGGGGTAGCGGATCGGCGCACCGGCAATACCAAGGACTCGCATCGGCACTACGCCAATGCCATCGCCTGGACCCGCGCACTCGACGATCGGTCGCTGGAGGCGTGGATCCTGGCCCTGGCCACCCGCACGCTGTGCGAATCCGGCCAGTACGCGGAGGCGGTGGCGGTGGCCGAGCGGGCCATCGCGCTGGCCCAGGAGTCGTCGAACGCGGTCGCGCTGGGCTGGGCCACCCACGAATTGGCCGCCACCCGTTCGATGCTCGGCGAGCACGCGCTCGCGCTGGCACTGGCCGAGGACGCGGTGCACATGACCCATCGCAATGGCGTGCGCCTGTGGGAGGGCTGGGCACGCACCCGGCTGGCCCAGATCCACCTGCGCGCCGGGAACGACGCCGCCGCGGAAAGCGAGGCCACCCAGGCCCTGCGACTGCTGAGCAAGGCGGCCGATCCCCTCGACCGGGCGCGAGCGCTGTCCCTGCGCGCCACCGCCCGCACGGCCCGCGGCGATCACGAGGCCGCCGCCCGCGAGCACGCCGACGCTGCCGAGATCTTCCGCCGCGCCGGGCTGCCCGCACCGACACTGGCGACGCTGTTCGCACCGGGACCGGCCACCGAATAAAGAACGTTTATTCGCTTTTTATCGGCACGTGGGAGCGTGCAGACACGCGGGTTCCCCGGGTCTGCAACACCCGGGGTACTCGCGCGCGATGAGGTCATGTCCGCGTGCGCACGAGGGGTGCGCATCCGGCTCATGCAGATCGGACAGCCGCCGCCGGCACCGGCCGGCGGCGCCTCCGGCCCCTTCCCCGAATCTCTCAGGACAGATCCGCGTCCAGGCGCGCACCCAGTGTGCGCAGGTGCGCGGTGGCGCCGCCCGCCTCGAACTCGGCGCGTTTGGCCGCGGTGAAGTAGCGCTGCATCGGATAGTCCAGGTAGATCCCGGTGCTGGCGTGGATGTGGACGGCGGTGTGGGCGACGCGATGACCGGCCTCGGCCGCCCAGAATTTCGCCACGTCGACCTCGGATTCCGCTGAGAGCCCGTGGGATTCGCGCCAGGCGGCCTGCCAGAGGGTCAGGCGAACGGCTTCGACGTCGATATAGGCGTCGGACAGGCGCTGGCGCACCGCCTGGAACGAGCCGATGGGTTTGTCGAATTGCTTTCTGGTGCGGGCGTATTCACAAGTCATCTCCAGGGCGCGTTCGAGGATACCGAGTTGCAGCGCGCACGCGGCCACCGCCGCGCGGCGCCGGGCCCAGGCGGCGGCCTCGGGCGCGGCGATCACATCCTGATCCGGGAGGTGCACATCACGAAGTTCCAGTACCGCCGCGTCCGTCCCGTTCACCACGTGCTGCCCGGTCACGGTGACGCCGTCAGCGCCCCGATCCAGGAGGAGCAGCATCGAATTCGCGCCGCAACGGGCTTCGACGAGGAATCCGTCCGCGAAGGCCGCGTCCGCGACGACCGACTGCGAACCCCTGATGCGCCAGCCGTTCCCGCTGAGCTCGGCCTCGAATGCGACGAAGTCACGCGCGAGCGCCGGCGCCAAAGTGGTCTCACCGCGCAGCAGCGGCCGCACCCAGCGCTGCATCTGCGCGTCGTCGCCGAACTCGGCCAGTGCCGCCGCGACCACCACGATACTCGTGGAATACGGTGCGGGAGCGACGGTCCGGCCGATCTCGATCAGTACGCCACACTGTTCCAGCAGTCCGTAGCCGCCGCCGTTCGCACGCTCGGGCAGCGCCGCGTCCAGCAGGCCCGCGCCCGCCATGGCCCGCCACAGGTCCGGATCGAATCCGGTGTCGCAGGGCCGGGGATGGCGGCCGGCCCAGTCGGCGAGCAGTTCGCGAGCCAGTCCCGACAGTTCCCGCTGCGCGTCGGTGTATTCGAAATCCATGGTGCTACTCCTCTTCTCAGCGGGTGACGGGCAGGCCGAGGGCGTTCTTGGCGATGATGTCGCGCTGCACCTCGTTGACGCCGCCGCCGAAGGTCAGGATGAGCGCGGACCGGTGGCAGCGTTCGATGCGCCCGCGCAGCAGCGCGCCCGGGGAATCCGCGCGGATCACCGCCTCGGCGCCGAGCACCTCCATGAGCAGCCGATACCCCTCGATGGCGAACTCGGTCCCGAAGACCTTGGTGGCGGAGGCATCCGCCGGGCCGAGCGCACCGCGATCGGCCGCCCACGCGGTCCGCCAGTTGCGCAGCTTCAGATACTCGGCGTGCGCGTGCACGCGAGCCAGGTGCAGCCGCACCCATTCGGCGTCCATGACCCGGGAGCCGTCGGGCAGGACGGTCGCGCGCGCCCACTCGGTCACCTGCCGCAGCGATTCCTGCAGGGGCGCGGCCGAGGCCAGCGCCACGCGTTCGTGATTGAGCTGATTGGTGATCAGCGCCCACCCCTGGTTCTCCCCGCTCACCAGATTGGCGGCGGGCACCCGGACCTCGGAATAGTAGGTGGCACTGGTGCCGACCCCGGCCATGGTGTGCACCTTGGTCCACGAAAACCCCCGGGCCGCCGTGGGAACGATGAAGATCGACAGCCCGGCGTGCTTGCCCGCGCTCGGATCGGTGCGCGCGGCCAGCCATACGTAGTCGGCGTATTCGATGAGGCTGGTCCACATCTTCTCGCCGGTGATGACGTACTCGTCCCCGTCGCGCACGGCGCGGGTGCGCAGCGAAGCCACATCCGTCCCGGCATCCGGCTCGGAATAGCCGATGGAGAAGTGCACGTCGCCGCGCGCGATCCTCGGCAGGAAGTACGCCCGCTGCTCCGCGGTGCCGTACCGCATGATGGTCGGCCCGACCGTGTTCACCGTGAGATAGGGCACCGGCACGCCCGCGGCGGCGGCCTCGTCCAGGAAGATCAGCTGATCGAGCATCGGACGGCCCTGTCCGCCATGCTCTTCCGGCCAGCCGAGGGCCAGCCAGCCGTCGGCGCCCAGCCGGCGCACCACCTCCTTGTAGACGGTCCCGTCGCCGTGCTCGCCGCCGGGACCCGAGCGCAGCGCCGCCCGCACCTCCGGGGTGACGAGGTCGGCGAAATACTCGCGCAGCCGCTTGCGCAGCCGGTTCTGTTCATCGCTGAAACTGATGTGCATAGGCTGAAAGGTAGGAAGCCGCGAGGCCGGATCCGCCCGGCTGGCAGGAAGCTGCCAGATCCACCGGGAGCGACCGGTTCCCGTGTCACGATCGGGGAAGTGATGCAGCGACAGCAGACCGGCGCCCTGGCCACCGGCATCGTCCGGTTCAGCCAGGAGGGGCACTGGGATCAGGACGTCCACCACCTGCTCCGCCATGCCCGGCGAGAGGCGGTGGTAGCGGTCTCCAATCCCACCCACTCCCGTGATCACCTGCGGCTCGGGCAGGTTGTCGTGGACGATCTGCTGGCCGCGGGCAAGCAGGTGCGGCTGCTCTACTCCCCCGACTATCTGGAACTGAGGGACCGCCGGCCGCTGCTGCGGCACTCCTCGCAGGGCGCGCAGATCCGGGTGACCGACAACGACTTTCACAATGTGCTGATCATCGACCGCACCGTGGCGGTGCTGTGGAGCGGCGCGGGAGCCGACCACCCGTACGCCTACCTGGTCCGCGAACCCGCCCTGCTGCGCGCTCTGCACCAGTTCGCCCTGCTGAGCTGGCAGTCCGGCCACGGCCTGGCCGGGCACCTCGACACCGCGGACGTCGAGATCACCCCCACCGCCCGCGCCGTGCTGAATACCCTCAACCTCGGGCTGATCGACGAGGCCGCAGCCCGCCGGCTGGGCATGTCGCTGCGCAGCTACCGCCGCCACATCGCCGAGCTCATGATCCGCCTCGAGGTGCGCAGTCGCTTCCAGATCGGGGTCCGCGCGGCGCAACTCGGCCTCCTCGACGACACCCCGCACCCTGTCGCATCCCCCTGACGCTCCCGGTACCCCTGCCGATAGCACCGCTGGACGGCGAGCCTCTCGCGGTGGTTGCGGGCCTGCGCCGAGTACCTGGCTGGGGCGGCGAAGAGTGTTGCCGGACAGCCGTTTCGGCGTCGATATTGGCTGAATGAACGTGGTGGCCGCGCTCCGGCTCAATATGACCAATGTCAACGACCCGGCGGCCGGGCACCGCGAGCGGTACCGGGCCGCACTGGAGATGGCGGAGTACGCCGATCGGGTCGGGTTCACGGTCGTCAATTGCGAAGAGCACCACGGGTCGGGGACCGGGTGGCTGCCCGCGCCGCTGCTGCTGGCCGCCGCGGTGGCGGCGCGGACCGAGCGGATGCGGATCAGCATCGGCGCGCTGCTGGTGCCACTGTACGAGCCGGTGCGGCTGGCCGAGGACCTGGCGGTGCTGGACAATCTGTGCGACGGGCGGCTCACCGTGGTCGCCGGAATCGGTTACCGGCCAGAGGAATACGCGGCGCTGGGCCGGGATTTCACGCGGCGGGGCAAGCTCATGGACGAGGCCCTGGAGATCATGATCGCGGCTTGGCGGGACGAACCCATCCGGATCCATGGGCAATCGTTCGATGTCACACCCAAGCCCTGCAGCACACCCCGTCCGCAGCTGCTCATCGCCGGGATGAGCGCGGCGGCCGCGCGGCGGGCGGCGCGGTTCGGGCTGCCGCTGTCGCTGCCGATGGCCATGCCGGAGGTGGAGCAGCTCTACTACCGGGAGCTGGCACGTTGCGGCACAGCGGGTTTCGTCCACAAGCCCGAGCCCGGCAGCAGACTCACCCTGCTGCACACCGATCCGGACGCGGCCTGGCACCGCTACGGCCCGCACATTCTGACCGAGATCCGCGAGTACGCGTCGTGGCGGCGGGACGGGGTGCCGCGCCCGCACGAGACGGTGCCGGATTCGGTGGATGCGCTACGGGCGCACGGATACCTGGAGATCCTCACCCCCGGCGAGCTGCGGGACCAGATCGCGGGCGGCCGTACCGAAATCCTGATCAACCCCCTGATCGGCGGGCTGCCGATCGAGGAGGGCTGGGCCGCCCTGCGCCTGCTCGGCGACGAGGTGCTCTCACGCATCGAGCTCGCTCCCGCCGTCGGCTAGCCTCCGGCATCGCCCGATGACCCTGGCCCACACCATTTTTCGCTTCCGAAGTACCCGATCGCTAGGACAAGCATGACCGATCTGCGCCCCGGCCGGCTCACGGCCGCCGCCAAGAAATTCCTGACCTGGGATCCGAACCCGGCCGTCTTCGGCGTCACCATTCCCTGCCCGGTGCCGGTGACGATGGGGCTGGAAGAGGCTCAGCGGCTGGTCAATACCCTGATCGACACGCACGAGGCCCTGCGCAGTCGCTACAGCTACGGCGAGGGCGCGGCCTGCGAGATCGAACCCGAATCCGGCGGCGTCATCGACCCGGCCCGCGTCGACGTGCGGACCATCGATATCGAGAACCTCGACCCCGGCGCGCTCATGGTACTGATCGAGGCGGAGTCCGACCGGGCCAACCTGCGGCTGGATCCGCCCGCCGGGAAGGTCGTCACCGCGGTCCTGCTCACCCGCTCCTACGACGTGAATATTCTGCTGTTCACCGCTCATCACGTCGCCATCGACGGCGTCGCCATGTGGGTGCTGTGGGACGACATCGCCACCTACGTCCGGCAATGGGAAGCGGGAGAGGCCATCTCGCTGCCGCCCGAGACCACCTCCGGCTCGGAGTGGGCGGAGTTCCTCGACGGCTACGCGCCCACCCGGGTGGGTGAACGGGACTACTGGCTGGCGGCCTCCGACAGCGAACCCAATCAGCAGATCCGTTCGGCCACACCGAAATCGGCGCATTTCGACGGCGTCATCGACGGCGCGCTCGCCCAGCGGCTGCTGGTGGAGCTGCCCGCCGCCTACGACGCCAGCTACACCCGGATCCTGCTCGTGGCGCTGGGACTGGCCATCGAGGACGCCACCGGCGTGGCACGGCCCATCCAGGTGCAGAAACACGGCCGCTACAGCCGCCTGCGGCCGGGCACCGACCTGTCGCGTACGGTCGCCTGGATCTCCGACGACTACCCCTGGCTGCTGCGGCCGGTATCGGGCAGCCTCGAGACGCGCCTGCGCGACGCCATTGCCGCCTATCCGCCGCACCCGGAGGACTTCACCCTGCTGTGCTGGCATCACCCCGAAAGCTGGCCACACTTCCTGACCTTCAACTTCCCCAAGTTCTACTTCAACTTCCTCGGCGATGTGGGCGTGTGGATTCCGGACGCGCAGTCGCGTGAGCAGTCCCGGCTGACCATGTTCGATCTGAGCATGTTCCTCGGCACCAGCAAGCCCGAAGGCGTTGAGCAGGTGCACTATTCGGTGCACTCACCCGACGGCGGGCTGGGCGCCGAGCGGATGCGGGCCATCGTCACCCGGTGGCTGTCGATCCTCGAGACCGTGGAGGTGCGATGAGCAGAATCATCCTGGGGGATCGGCAGCCGCGGTGACATCGCCCCGCTGACGGGACTGGGCGTGGGCCTGCGCGACGCCGGGCACGAGGTTGTGGTGGCCTCGCACTGGATGTTCGCCGAGCAGATCACCGGGTGCGGGCTCGAATTCCGGCAGATGCCGCTCAATATCGACATCGATATGACCGACACCGATATCGACTGCCACCACCGATACCGCCCTGCGCGACAATCCGCCCGGCTCGCCGCCCGGATCGCCGCGGAGGACGGCGTCGGCCTCGCCGTGAAGGCCACGAGGCCCACCTGGCCGCGCACGGGAAGGGCTGATCCACCACTCACCCTGTGCCCGAGGGCGCTCCGCCCCGCCCGGGCCCGCCCACGCCGGATTCCACGCCCCGACTGTGGTTAGATAGCGCGCAGTTTCGCCTGGTGTTTGCTCTGCATCGATCCTATTAGCGCTGATCAGCGGTGGAGGCGGGCCATTTGAGTGTGCTGCGCGGGCACAAGACACTGATGTCGAACCTGGCTCTGATCCTGCTACTCGTAGTCGGGGCGGCGTATCTGGCGATCCATGTGGCGCGGGTGCGCGCACCGGGCAGCACCTACACCGTCACCGTTCAGCTGGATCGCTCCGGCGGTTTGCAGGCGGGTAACGACGTCACCTGGCGCGGGTACCGGGTGGGATCGGTCAAGGCGATCCAGATCAGCGACGGCGGCGCCCTGGTGTCGGCGGTCGCGGAAATCGACAAGCGGTACCGGATTCCGGCCGATACCCAGATCGCGGTCTCGGCGCTGTCGGCGGCGGGCGAGCAGTACATCGACTTCCGGCCCAATACCGACACTCCGCCCTATCTACACGATGGGCAGGTGGTGCGGTTCAACCCCGGCAAGATCACGACGCCGACACCCGTCTCCGAGACGCTGACGAACACCAGCGAGCTCATCGCGCAGATCGATCCGGACAAGTACGCGGTGATCCTCGATAATCTGGACACCGCGCTCAGCGGTGGGCCCGATCAGCTGCGCGGACTCATCGACGGATTGAGCATCGCCACCACGGGTTTGGACAACCGGCTGCCGCAGACGGTCAGCCTCATCGAGAATCTGCGCGTCATCGCGGGCACGACCTCGCACGCGCAGCCCGATCTCGGCACGCTGACCCGCAATACGTCGATCGTGGTCGACCAGGCCCGCGCCGCTGACGCCGAATTGCGGCAACTCCTCGACCGCGCACCCGGACAGCTGGGCATCTTCGATGCGGTACTGGACCGGAACATGGATCCGATCCAGAGCCTGGCCACCACCATGTCCGCCATCGTGCGGGCCGCGCTGCTGCGGGTGCCCGCGCTGCGCGCCCTGTTCCCGGCGCTGGTGGTCGGCTCCTCCGCCATGGGCGTGCCCGCCCACGACGGCGAGTTCTACACCATCGTGGACGCCTGGCTGCGGCCGTGGTGCAACTACCCGACCCGGACCGTGCCCCCGTCCATCGCCACGGTGCCCGTCTTCAGCAGCTGGAACTACTGCGACAACCCGCCCGACGACCAGCAGATTCGCGGATCCGCCAACGCGCCGCGCCCGGATGTCCCCAACAATGGCGCGCACCGGCCGACCGGAGTCGACCCGAATCAGCGCACGCTGCCACCCGTTCGGTGAATTCGGGCGTGTCGGCGCGCCTGTCGCGGCTTATCCCGCGAATCTCGATTTCCACCAGTCAGAATGATCACCGGTACCCAGTGGTCCCATGCTTGTGCCAACGAACAATGTCCCTTTGCCCTGAGCGGCATCGAACAGGGTGGCGGGCCAAGGTTAGGAGAGGGTCGAAACTCGATGATGAGCAGAAGTTCCCTCGGCTTGGCGGCGCGATCGGCGGTCATCGCCGGTGTGGCGGTCGCAGGATTCGCGGCGGCGCCCGCGCAAGCCGAACCATTGTGGCCCGGTGGTCCGGACATTCCCGGTGTTCCGGCGATCGTCCCCGGCATCGCACCCAGCGATGTCAACGCGCCGTGCCAGACGGCGGGTACTCGCGCCTGCCTCAAGCTCGGCAGCAACGAAGCGTGGCTGATGGACAACGGCAAGGTCGTCTTCGGCCCCACGCCCATCTCGCACGGCATGCCCGGATTCGAGACGCCGCCGGGCGTGTTCCACGTGTCGTTCAAGAAGCCGTTCCACTGGAGCACCATGCACAACGCTCCGATGGAATACGCGGTGTTCTTCAACGGGGACATCGCCTTCCACATCGGACCGGTGGACAAGAAGTCGCACGGCTGCATCCGCATGACGCCGGACGGGGCGCGCGAGTTCTTCAACTACCTGAACCCGGGTGACACCGTCGAGGTCGTGCCGTAACGGCGACGGGAATGCGTGGGCGAGCCCCCTCCGGCGCCTGTCCGGAGGGGGCTCGCTCATGTCCGGGACGCGCCGGACATTCGGGCGGCTACGCCGGGCAGTTGTGGTACGAGGTCACCAGCCAGCGGCCGTCGCGCTGGATCAGCGCCCAGGTGGCCACGATCCAGCCGTCGGCCGGCGGCTCGGTCTGCCCGGCGGATACCACCGCGCTGCGGCTGACCACGATGGCGGTGCCGGGGGCCGGGAAGCGGACCGACTGCGGTTCGTCGACGGTGCGCGAATCCCGCAGCGGGCCCGCGAAACCGGCGGCCATGGAGGTCCGGACCGCCTCACGGCCCACGTTCACCACGCCGCGCACGACGGTGGTGGCGTCGGGGTCGTAGTCGGCGACGAAGGCATCCGCGTCATTGGCGGCCCAGGCGCGGTAGAGGTTGGTCAGGACGTCGAGGACGGCCTCGCGGTCGGTCTGTACGGCGGTGTCGGTCATGGTTTCCTCCTCGGATCGCGGCCGCGGTGAGCGGCTCACGAGTACCTACCGGCGGGCCGTGCCCGATTCATCGCCGCGGGTGTACAAAGTTCGGCAGGGCCCGGATTCGAGGAGCAGGGGCCCGGATTCGAGGAGCGAGAGCATGGCGAACGTGGACTTCGAGGCGCACACCGGCCGCTACCGACGGGAATTGCTCGCGCATTGCTATCGCATGCTCGGGTCGGTGCAGGACGCCGAGGATCTGGTGCAGGAGACCTACCTGCGGGCCTGGCGGGCACGCGACAGCTACGACGAGAAGCGGGCCGGGATGCGGACCTGGCTGTACCGGATCGCAACCAATGCCTGCCTGACCGCGCTCGAGCAGCGCGGCCGGCGGCCCATGCCCTCCGGACTCGGCCACGAACCCGGTGACGATCCGCGCGAGGCACTGGTGCACGGCGGGGAAATTCCTTGGCTGCAACCGATTCCGGACGCGCTGCTCGGCGATCCGTCGGAAGCCGCGGTGGCCCAGGGCAGTCTGCGGCTGGCGCTGGTCGCGGCCATGCAGCAGCTGCCCGCCCGGCAGCGGGCGGTGCTGGTGCTGCGCGAGGTGCTCGACTGGCCGGCCGCCGAGGTGGCGCGGGCGCTGGACATGACCCCGGCGGCGGTGAACAGCGCACTGCAACGGGCCCGGAAGACGCTGAGCCAGAGCGGCATTCGCGAGGACGAGGTGTCCGAGCGCGCCGAGCAGCGGGCCGTCGTCGACAGCTATGTCGCCGCGTTCCGCAATGCCGATCTGGCGGCGCTGGAGAAACTGCTGTCCGACGACGTGATCATGGAGATGCCGCCCATGCTCAATTGGTACGTCGGGCGCGCGGACTACATCGGGTTCATGGCGCGTGTCTTCGACATCAACGGCAGCGATTGGCGCCTGGTGCCGATCGGGGCCAATGGCCAACCGGCACTGGCGGCCTACGTCCGCGACGGCGACGGGTACGCCCTGCACACCCTGCAGGTCTTCACGATTCGTGGCGGCCTGGTCACCAACCTGATCGCCTACCAGGTCGAGGAGATCTTCCGGCTCTTCGACCTGCCGACCCGATTGCCCTGAGCCTCAGTCGTTGTCACCGGAGGACGCCAACAGGCTGTGGTCGTGCGCGAAGGCCGCGGCCTCGGTCCGGCTGGCCACGCCGAGCTTGGCGAGAATTCTGGAGACGTGCACTCCGGCGGTGTTGGCGCTGATGAACAGCTCGGCCGCCAGGCCGCGATTGCTCATGCCCTTGGCCACCAGCCGCAGCACCTCCAGCTCGCGCGGAGTCAGGCCGTGCCGGCCGGACACGGTGCCGCCGTGCGGTTTCGGCGCCTCCGTCGTTCGCCCGGCGGTGAGGAGGGCCCGGTCGGCCAGCCGTGCGGCCGCCTCCTGCAGCGGCAGCGCACCCAGCCGGGCCGCGATCTCGGCGGCCTCGCGCACGGCCAGGTCCGCGGCCGCTCGATTCCCTTCGGCCGCATACGATTCCGCGGCGTCCAGCAGCGCGGCGGCGATCTCGTGCGGCCGCTCGACGGCGCGCCAGGCGGCGACCGCCTCCGACCAGCGCGCCGCCGAACCGGCCAGCCGCGCGGTGAAGACGGCGCGATAGGCGGCATCGACCGGCGACACCGCGGGCAGTGTGTCACCCAGCGCGAGCAGTTCCGCAGGTGCTCCGGCGGTTCGGGCGGCCAGCGCCACCAGCGGCCACGCGTCGTGCGGATGCGCGAACAGGATTGCGGCACCGTCCCCTTGGGCGAGCACGCCGGCCAGCACCGCCGCCGCTCCGGTCTCGTCGCCCGCCGCCGAGTCCACGGCGCAGGTCAGTGCGACGAGTTCGAGCCGATATTGCGCGGCCCACCGGCTGTCACCCAGCAACCTCCCGGCCTCGGCCGCCGCGTCCCGCGCCGCGCCGATGTTCCCTTCGGCCAGGGAGATTCGCGCGAGACACAGGGTCAGCGCCGCCCGGCTGAGCGGCGGCAACTGGTCGAACTGCGTCTCGTCGACCACGGCCCGGGCCTCGTCCCAGCGGCCGAGCGCGGCGAGCGCCTGCGCCCATTTGACGAACAGGATCGGCGCGGACTCGGAGAACCGGAACGACTCGTGCGCGGCCCGCAGTCCCTGCCGGACGGCGGCGATGGCGGCGTCGTACCGCCCGGCCGCGACCAGCACCGCCGATTCCCAGGTGGCGACATCCACCACGATCCGCGCGTCCCCGGCCGCGGCGGCCGCGCGATGAGCTTCGGCGAAATGATCCAGCGCCCAGTCGGTTTCGTTCGCGGCGGCCGATTCCGGCCCCGATGAACCATCCCCCGCCACCTCCGCCGCGGCGGCCCCCGCCAGCCCGAGATGGGCGTGCGCCCGCGCCACGAGGGCGTCCGCCCCCAGTCGCTGGGCGATAACCAGTGCCGCACGGGCGTCCGACGCCGACCCGGCGGCGTCCCCTCGGAAGATCCGCGCGGAGGCCGATTGCACCAGCGCCTCCGCCCGCTCCGCACCAGCACCCGCCACGGGCAACAGCTGCAGTGCCCGCACCAGATCCGTTCCCGGTCCGGCTCCGGTGGTCCCCCGCAGGTACGCCCGCCGCCGATACATGCGCGCCACCCGCTCGACCTCGCACCGGTCGGCGTCCGGATCGGAGGCGCGTTCTCCGCCGTCCCGGCCGATCGAGCGGCGGGCCGGCCTCGACTCGGTACTTCCGGTGGCGGACTCGGCCGGGGCGATGTCGCCGGTGGGGTCGAGCAGCGCCAGCGCCGCGTCGGCGGCGGCGATGCCGTGCTCGGTCGCGCCGCAGGCCACGGCGACGTCCACGATCTGTTCCAGGACAGCAAGTTTCGTGGTGGGCAGGATCTGTTCGGCATCGGGCACCCGATCCCAGAGGACGAGAATCTGTTCGAGGAGCCGGAGTCGTTCCGGGTGGGTGGCGGGGACGGCGGTGGTGGCCGACCAGTAGGCACGCAGGGCCTGCTCCAGGTCCCCGGCCGCACGCGCGTGGCGGGCCAGGTCGGCGCGGGATTCGGCGTCGAGGGCCTCGCCGCGGGCGCGCAGCGCCGCGGCCGCACGGGCGTGCAGGCGGGTGCGCTCACCGGGCAGCAGCCGGTCGTAGATGGCCTGGCGGATGAGGCCGTGCCGGAATTCGTAGCCGGTCTCGGTGGTGTGCAGCAGGTGGCGGTCGACCAATTCCCGTAGGGCGTGGTCCAGTTCGTCCGGGGGTAGGTCGACGATGGCGGCCAGCAGTTCGTGGTGGATCGGGGAGCCGAGGACGGCGGCCGAGGGAACCACGGCGAGAGCGTCTGCGGAGAGGCCGGATTGGAAGCCGAGCAGCAGGTCGGTCAGGTCGGCGGGCAGCTGGTCGGGGCATTGGCCGAGCGCCTCGACGAACAGCGGGTTGCCGCCGCTGCGTTCGAAAACCTTGGTGATGAGCCGGGGTTCGGGCTCGCGGGCGAGCAGGGCGGCGAGCTGGCGGCCCACCTCGTGGCGAGTCAGCGGGTGCAGTTCCAGCACCCGCACGCCCGGATTGCGGCGCAGTTCGGCGACCAGGCCGCGCAGCGGTCCGGCCTCGCCGGGACGATAGGTGCCGACCAGCAGGGCGTCCGCGTCGGCGAGATTGGCGGCCAGGAAGGTGAGCAGTTCACGGCTGGCGTCATCGGCCCAGTGCAGATCTTCGAGGATGAGCACCACCGGCCGGGTCATGGCCAGTTGCTCCAGCAGCGTGAGGATTTCGCCGAACAGGCGGATGCGGTCGGCCTCCGGGCCGGCGCCGCCGGTGTGAACGGCCAACTGCGGCAGCCAGTTCGCCAGCGCCGGATGCGGCGGCAGCAGCGTGGCCACTGCCTCGCCGCCGAGCTGCCGCACCAGCCCGCGCAGCACCGACAGGAACGGCGCGTAGGCCACGCCCCCGGTCCCCAGCTCCGGGCAGCGACCGAGCAGCACCATCGCCCGAGAGTGCAAACGCTCGGTGAACTCCCCCACCAGCCGGGATTTCCCGATCCCGGCCTCCCCCGCGATCAACACCGTCTGTGTACCGGGATCACCCACCGCCTCGACCAGCGCGGACACCTCTGCCGCCCGCCCAACGAGGACACTGCTGCCGGGAAAACTCACCACTCCCCGATCATGCCGTGACTGTCACAATTCGCCCACTCGACAGGCCATTTCGCGCCCCGTTCACAGGTTCGGGCAGCTTATAGTGCACGCGGCGCCAACGGTCGACAGCAATGCCGGACTAGCCGGGACAAGACCGCATGCCCGGTGGTGCGGGTCGAGGGCACGACGTTCTGGACCAAGCCCGGCTGCTGATCGTGCGCGGGGCCCGAACCAAAGGGCCGCAGCCGCTGATCAGGGTTTGGCCAGGAAGCCCTCGACGGTCCGGCGCACCTTCGACACCGCACTGTCGTCCCCCAGGCGCAGTGCGGTATTCGCCGCTGCGAGCACCGCGTCGATCTGGAAGGCCGCCAGATCGGCGTCCAGAGCAGCGATTTCGCCGTGGTCGCAGGCGTAGGACAACTCACCGGCCAGCAGGTCGAGCCAGTCCTGCTGATTGGCCACCAGCGCGTCGCGCACCGGCCCGGGGCGGCTGTCGAATTCGGCCAGGTTCGCGGACTGGAAGCAGCCGCCCTCGAAGCAGGGGCCGGCGGCGTAATCGATCCACAGCCCGATCAGGGCCCGGAGACGTTCGGCGCCACGGGGTTTCGCCCGGGCGGGCCGGGTGACGGTCTCGATGAACACCGTGCGGAAGTAGTCGATGGTGGCGAGCTGCAGGGCTTCCTTGGTGCGGAACAGGGTTTGGATGCCCGCCTTGCTGAGACCGGTGTCGGTGGCCAGGCGACCGAAGCTCAAGCCCTCCAGACTGTCCAGCGAGGCGATGTCCACGGCCCGGCCGAGCACCACCTTGCGGGTGCGCGAGCCGCGCAGCAGTCGCTTGTCGGTGATCTCGGCGGCGTCCGCTGCCGGAACCGGGCTTTCCATACGGCCGATCGTACTCCAGACCCGCGCCGGAAACGGCCGTGGCAAACGGCCGTCCGCGGCGGAAGCGGTCAATCGATATTGCCGCGCCAGGTGGCCCACGCTACAGTTACGGGCCAGTAGGAACGCGGGCGTTCCCAGACAGCTGTGGAGGATTCGCGCATGATCAAGGCAACGCAACCCCTCACGGCCGCACCGATTTCCGGACCGCTGCGCGATACACGCGGCCTGTCCGCCGCCCTGGTCGCGCATTTCGCCGAACACGTGGCACGCTGCGGCACCCTGCCCGGGGACGCGCTGCGCGGGGAGGTCACCGCCGTCACCCGCACCTGCCTGGAACTCGCGGCCGGGGTGCTGGAGGGCCGTGACGTGAGCGCCAAGGTCGAACGGCTGCAGCGCGCGGGCGCGGACTGGGCGCGCGAGGGCATTCCCATCGGGACCATCCACCGCGCCGTACACGACGGCTTCGCCGTGGGTTTCGATCTCATCGTGGACGCCACCGGGCCCGAGGACTACGCCCGGCTCGCGGTCACCGCGCGCCGGCTGTTCGAGGTGCTGGCCATCGTGGATTCGGCGTTCGCGGTGTCCTATGTGCGCGAGCACCGGGCGGTGGTGGCCGAGCATCACACCGCGGTGCACACGGTGGCGTCGGCCCTGCTGGCCGGGCATCCCGCCTCGACCATGTCCCGCGCCGGCGGCATCGAGATCGACGAGTCGTATTACGTGCTGGCACTGAGCATTCCGTCGCATCCGGGCGAGGACGATCCCCGGGTGGACGGTGAGGTGGTGGCCCGCCGCAAGCTGCGGCGGGTCCAGTCCGAGCTGGCCCGCAGCGGTCGGGGCCGGGCGCTGTCGCTGCTCAGCGCCGACGGCGGCACGGTGCTGCTGCCCGCGGCCGAGGTGACGCCCGCCGAGCTCGGCGACCTGGTCGATGGATTGTCCACGGCCGCACAGGTTCCGGTGACCGCCACCGTCATCCACACCGAGACGCACCGCATTCCGGAGGCCGCCGAGCAGGCGCACGAGCTACTGGACATGGTGCACCGCCTGGAGTGCGCGCCCGGCCTGCACCGCTTCGACGACCTGGCCATGGAGTACCAGCTGACCCGTCCGGGCCCGGCCCGCGAATACCTCGGCACCCTGCTCGATCCGCTGGACGCCTACCCGGAACTGCTGGAAACCCTGCGCCGCCATATCGGCAACGACCTGAGCCGACGGCATACGGCGCGCGTACTGGGCGTGCACACCAATACCGTCGACAATCGGCTCAAACGGATCGGGCAGCTCACCGGATTCGATCCGGCCCAGCCGTCCGGGCTGTGGTACCTGCGGTCCGCGCTGGTGGCCCGCAGCTACCGGAAGTCCGAGCGGGTGCGGATCGGGCGGCCCGACACTATGGTCGCCAGCAGCGCGGCGAAGTGACGGTGCTCGGACAGGGCGCGCCGCGAGGCGGCCACCGACCAGACGGTGCGCACCTCCGACGGCGGCAGCGGCCGGTCGGCCAGGCGGTCGGCCAGCCAGTCCACCATCACCGGAATCGCGATGAACTGCAAGGGAAGATGCGTGCTGAGCCGGTCGCGCAGATAGCGGACGTGCGCGCCGCGGGCGTGATAGCGCCGCACGTGCGCATCGACATCGGCGACCGCGATCACCTCGTCATTGACACCCTGGACCACGAACAGCGGCATGGCGGGCGCCTGCGCGCCCGGCTGGATGTCGTCGAGCACCGCCCGCATCTCGGGGCGGGTCAGCAGCGCGCCGAGGCCACCTTTGATGTGCCGGTTGGCATTTCGGCCCGCGTAGCGGGCCAGCAGCGGGAACGTCGCGATCGATTCGGCGCGGTCGAGCAGTTCGAGGTACTCCGCCGACACCAGGCCCTGCACGCAGCCGTCCAGTTCCGGGTAGGCGCGGCGCAGCCCGGAGGTGAACACCATCGCGAATCCCGCGAAGGGAGAACCGTTCAGGCGTACGAAGGCCGAGGCGGGATCGCCCACGGGTGAGCCCGCGACCGCGCCCACGATATCGAGTTCGGGGGCATAGCTCGCGGCGAGTTCGGCCGCCCACACCGTGGCCAGACCGCCACCGGAGTAGCCCCACAGTCCGATTCGGGTGCGCGGATGCAGGCCCAGCGGTGCGAAGCGCAGGGCGGCGCGCAGGCCGTCGAGGGCGCGGTGGCCGGGCTCGCGGGCCGCGCCGAAGTGGCCGTTGCTGCCCTCGTGGTCGGGCACCGAGACCGCCCAGCCGCGGGCCAGTGCGGCGGCGATGAGCGGGAACTCCACCTGCGGGATGGCGCCCAGCGCGCGGGCGCGGTGCTGTAAAGCGTAGGAGGGGAAGCATTTCGGCGCGACGGCGTCGATGGCGCACTGGAACGACACCAGCGGTCGGTCAGCGGACAGTTCCGCGTCCCAGGGCAGCAGGACGGTGGTGACCGTCGCCTCCGGCCGGCCGTTGAGATCGGTACTGCGGTACAGCAATTGCCAGGCTCGGACGCGCTGCGGAATGCGCCCGAACAGGCCGAGCCGCACTGGCCGCGATCGCAGGATCGTGCCCGGCGCAACCGATCCCGGGTCGATCGGCGAACGGTAGAACGGATCCTCACCGGGTAGCAGGGGGTGCCCGCGCGGCGGGTCGGATTCCATGGTGAGACTGCCGGATTCGACGGCATCGCCGATCGTCATCGTGATCCTTTCGGAGAGAAGCCAGAGGGCCGGGGCGAGTCCCCGGCCTCCCTCGTGCTGGTGATTCGGGAACGAGGGCCCCCGGACGTCGCTCAGATGTGCCCGCTGCCGCCGATCATCCAGGGGTTGAAGGTGCAGACCAGGTCGGGATGGGCGGCCGGGTCCAGGGCGTGCAGCGCGATGGAGGCCGCCCGGGGCGAGTACATGATGGTGAGGTGATCGGAGACGTCCTCGGGGCAATCCTGTTGCAGCGTGATGTTTTCCACGGAGGCGTCGGGGCCCGGGGTGAGGAAGGTCCACTCGAAGGGGTTGGAGATCTCGTCGTGGGTGGTGCCGACGGCGGTGTACGCCACGCCGGGCACGGTGTCGCCGTCGGCATTCAGCTTGGCGTAGAACGGCGAGCCGAGGACCTGCTCGGTATTGGCCTGGCCGATCAGCGGCTCGTAGAAGCCGAGGATGTTCAGGCCGAGATCGGTGATGATGCGTCCGAGGGTGGCGATGCCGAGCAGCGTGGTGCCGTGGGTGGTCGCGCCGAAGCTGATGACCTTGCCGACTTTCCCGAGGCCGCCCTCGAATTTCAGGTAGTGGCTGGTGACCGGTCCGCCCTGGGAGTGGGCGATCACATCGACCGCGGGCGCGCCGGTGGCGGCCAGCACCCGATCGATGAACCGACCGAGCTGCCGGGCGGAGTCCTCCATCGGCCCGACACCGTAGCGGCCCGGCAGGATCGGCCCGACACCGCCGCCGCCCAGCGGCGTCTCACGGCCGAAATTGAAGGCGTAGACGCAGAATCCGGCGCGGGCGACCTGCGGGGACAGGAAGGAGAAGCTGTCGTAGGTATTGAGCCAGGTGCCGTGCACCAGCACCACGGGGTTGGGGTGCTCCGGGGTCGGTTTGCAGTTCCAGTCATTGGATCCGGGCGGCGCGGCATCCGGGTGGGTCAGGCCGTAGCCGAAAGCGGCCAGGAAGGACGAAATCTCCGGGCCCACGCCGACGGTGTCGGAGGCGGTGCTGACGGTCGCCGAGCCGGAACTGCTGCCGGAGTCGGCGCTGGAATCCGGCTCGGAGCTCGCCACGCCGGTCGAGAACGCGACCGCGAAGGCGGTGGCACTGGCGAATACGGCACTGCCGAGGGTACGGATGGTCGGCCTCATGAAATCTCCTACTGCGTCCGGCGGATCCGACCGAACGCGTCGAATCCGATTGCGACCGTAGGAGCGTGCTGTGGCCCGTGTCACGGGCGCTGTGCCAGGTGACAGCGCGGCCCGGCGTGGATGCCGGGCGATTGTGGCGACCAACAGCCTCAGGGGGCCGGTGTGCTCACAATGGCCATGGCCGTGCGGGTGAACAACGGCGCCAGTTCGGGCAGCGCCTGGGCGCCCTTGGTGTGCAGGCAGGCGCGCACCCGATCGTCGATGCCGCCGAGCAGCATGTCGACCAGCTGCCGATCGGGTTCGGCGGTCAGATCGCCGTCGCGCACGCCGACCCGGGCCACCGCCATGATGTAGTCCGCGAATCGCTCGTGGACGCGCAGCCGGTGTTCCACCAATCCCGGTCCGGCCGCGAGGGTTTCGACATAAAGCGCGCGGGCCGCGCCGGGCTGCGTGGACAGCACGCCGAGATAGATCTCGAAGGAAATCCGCACCCGGTCGGCGAAATTCACGCCCTCGAGGCCGGTGACGGTCTCCTGCAATTGTTCCAGTGCCGCGCCGACCGCGAGATCGTATGCGGCGGCGAAACATTCGTCCTTCCCACCGAATACCGCGTAGAACGTGCGGCGTGCCACCTGCGCCCGGGTCACGATATCGGCGACCGTGGTGGCCGCGAAGCCGAGCTCACCCACCGCCTCCAGCACGGCGGTGCACAGGCGCCGGTACTGCGAGGCCTCCACCTGTTCGCGGGTCAGCCCGTGCCGGCCACGCGGCAGCGGTCCCGGTTCGCCGACGGTTTCCACACTCACGTCCCCAGAATAGGTTTCCACATCACCGAGCGACTAACGGTCCGGCCGATACCAGGGCGGTTCATCCGCTGTTTCCTGTCCCGCCACCGTCGTCACGCCTTCCTGTTCGAGAAATTCGATCATGGTCGCGTCGTCGGCGTACTCGTCGATGACGCCGATCAGTTCGTCCGCATGGCTCGCCACCACCAGCTGGGCGGCCTCGGCGGCGCGGGCGATGAGCCGGCCCAGCGGGGCGAGCAGGGAGGCTGGATTTGCCGCTGCCGTTGGCGCCGGTGACCACGTTCAGGCGGCCGAGCGGCACCCGCAGTTTGCGCAGGGACCGGTAGTTCTCCACGGCCAACGTGGTCAGCATGGGTCCAGCGTATTAGCTACCAACCGGTCTCGATCATTCGGTGAATGCGGCCCGCCACTCCCGATAGGCCGACCGCGAGCACACCGCGCAGGGGCGATAGCCGGCCGCGACCGCGGTCGCCTCGTCCGCGAAGAAGACCCGGTGGGCGGTGTAGCCGCCGCGGGCGAGGGCGCGCAGCGCGGCCGGACAGTCCAGACGGCCGTAGATCTTCAAGCGGCGATGGCCGCCCAGGACGCCGGGGGTCCGGCTGGCATACGGGCGGCCGTCCGCGCCGAGCAGGGTGTACGCCATCGCCCTCCCTTTCAGGCGTCGTGGAAGACCAGACCCAGGGTGTGGCGCTGACCGGACCGCACCAGGCTCACCCCGTGCCGCATGGGCGCGGCCGACCAGCCGCGGGTGCCGCGCACCGGGCGATCGCGGGTGGTGAAGATCAGGCCGTGGCCCTGCGGCAGCGCCATGGCCGCGCCACGGGATTGCGCGCGCGGGCGCTGCTCGACCATGAGGAATTCACCACCGGTGTAGTCCACGCCCGGTGCGTCCAGGCCGATCACGACCTGGAGCGGAAACACCATGTCGCCGAACAGGTCCCGGTGCAGGGCATTCCAGTCGCCGGGACCGTAGCGCAGCAGGATCTGCGAGCCCTTCACCTGACCGGCACGATGACACTGGGCGATCCACTCGTCCAGGCGTTCCGGCCAGGTGCCGGGCCGGCCCAGCCGGGCGGCCCAATCCCGGGCTATGGGAAGCAGTTTCGGATACAGGGCCCACCGCAGCTCGGCCACGATCTCGGGGAGGTCATTGGTGAAGTAGCGGTATTCGCCCGAGCCGAAGCGGTGGCGGGCCATGTCGACCGTGGAGCGGAAATGCTTCTCCTCGTCGTAAAGCCCTGCGAGGGTCCGGCATTCGGCGGCGGTGAGCAGCGGACCGGTGAGCGCGTAGCCCTGGTCGTCGAGCTCGCCGGCCAGGGCCGCCCATTCCTGCTGGGCGACCCGGCCGGCCCACACCGAGCCGAGGGCGGCGGTGGTCATGCCGCCCGCTCGAGGTCCAGCAGTTGCTGCTTGCGCTCCACTCCCCCGGCGTAGCCGGTGAGCGAGCCGTCGGACCCGATCACGCGGTGACAGGGTCGCACGATCAGCAGCGGATTCGCGCCGATGGCCGAACCGACCGCGCGCACGGCTGCCCTGGGCGCGCCGATGCGCGCCGCGATCTCCCCGTACGTGGTGGTGGTCCCGTAGGGGATCTCCTCCAGCGCACTCCAGACGCGCCGCTGGAAATCGGTTCCGGCGCTGCCGAATCGGAGATCGAACTCGCTCCGCTCCCCGGCGAAGTAGGCGGTCAGCTGCCCTGCCACCTCGGCGAACGCTTCGGCATCCGGGGTCCACTCCCCCTCCACCAGAATGCTCTTGCTCCCGGCCATCGACACCGCGGTCAGCTCCACCGAGTCGCCCCGCAGCTCCCCGACCAGCAGCAACTCCCCGACCGGGCTGGCCATCGTGGTGTACACGCGCATCGCTTCCTCCTTCGTCGTCTTCTTTCTTCCTCACCTACTCTGGCCCAGCCGATCCACGATGACCGGCGGGAATCAGCCATCGCGTTGGCGGCATTCGGACAGACGTCAGTCGGTGCCCCAGGCCAGAGCGGCGCGCGCGGAGATCACCAGCTTTCTCCGCGACCACCACTTGGCCGGATCATAAATTCGACAGGCAAACTTGCAAGTTTGACTTTGTTTGTGGCACTCTGGGCCGGTGAGCGCGAACGGAGAGGACAGGTCGGCCGCAGCAGTGGCCGCCGCCGCGAGCGAGCTGCGAGTGGCGGCGAGTCGGCTGTTGCGGCAGTTGCGGACGGCCCGGGCCGGGATCGAGATGACGCCCTCCCAGGCCGTGGCGCTGAGCCGCCTCGGACACGAGGGGCCGATGTCGGTCGCCGATCTCGCGCGGGCCGAGCGGGTGCGGCCGCAGTCCATGCGCACCACCCTCGCTGTGTTGGAGGAGCGCGGGCTGGTGGTGCGCGCGCCGCATCCGACCGATCAGCGGCAGGTACTGCTGTCACTGTCCGAGGCCGGGCAGCGGTTGCTGCGGCTGGCGCACGACGCCAAGGAAGACTGGCTGGCCATTGCGATAATGACCAAACTCTCGCCCGGCGAACAGGATTCGCTCATCGCCGCGATCCCGCTGCTCGCCCGGCTGACCGAAGACTGACCGGAATCATCACTCCCAGAGAAGGATTGCGCCTTGACCGACACCCTGCTCGATCCCAACACCGCCCTGGTCCTCATCGACCTGCAACGCGGTGTCGTCGCCGCCCCCACCCAGCCCTACCCCGCGGACGAGGTGGTGCGCCGGGGAACCGAGCTGGCCAAGGCCTTCCGCGACAAGGGCCTGCCGGTCGTCCTGGTGCGCGTCACCTTCGCCGCGGACGGCAGCGACATGCCGCCCGGCCGCACCATGCAGCCCGCCGGCGCATTCACCCCGCCGCCCGGCTGGGACGAGCTCCTCGACGAACTCGACATCCAACCCACCGATATCCGGATCACCAAGCGCCAGTGGGGCGCCTTCCACGGCACCGACCTCGACCTGCACCTGCGCCGCCGCGGCGTCACCGCCATCGTCCTGGGCGGCATCGCCACCAGCATCGGTGTCGAATCCACCGCCCGCGCCGCCCACGAACACGGCTACCACGTCATCGTCGCCACCGACGCCGCCGCCGACCGCGACCCCGCCGCCCACACCCATTCCGTCGAGAAGATCTTCCCCCGTCTCGGCGTCACCGCCACCACCGAGGAAGTCCTGAACGCCGTCACCAAGCTCTGACCTGATCACCAGCACGCAGAAACCAAGATCAGGAAGCTCTCACTGCGGAAATCCGTCGGCGATTTCCCTCACTGAGAGCTCCCTGATCTTGTTGCCGACTGCGCACTGCGATCCTGGGCTGCCGATGGATCGGGGTGAGAATCATTGTCGCAGTACGTCGGGTGGGGAATGTACGTTCAGCTCATGGGGAGTCCGATCGAAATACTTCGAGCACACGGGTTTCGGCGCTGGGTTGCGATTCTGGCCGGGCTGCTGGCTGCGGTGTCGGTGGCGGCGTCGGTGCCGGGCTGGTGGTGCGGGCAGGATGCCGATGCGTGGTTCGATGGGGATGCGGGGCGGGTGCGTGGGCTTGCGGAGGAGTTGGTGGCGTTCGAGGATGCCGATGATCACCTGCGAGAGAGCAGCGCGGGTGGGGAGATCACCGGGATGTGGGGGCTGCTCGCGCATCAGATGACCGCGCTGGGATTGGCTCAGGTGTGTCTGGCGCACCCGGAATGGCGGGAACGGTTCGCGCCCATCGCGACTCGTGCGGCAGCGAAGAGTCTGCGGCCGGAGATGCGGGACGTGTTCACCGCGGCCTGGCACGGCGAGGATGGGCTGGCGGTTCCGGAGAGTCCGCACGGGCACGCGTATCTCTCGTATCCCGCGCTCGCGCTCGGGATGGCGCGGCTGGTCGACCCGGCGTTCCCGCCCGACCTCGCGGCCCGGGACGACGCGCTGGTCGCCTCCTACGAGCGCCGCCTGCTCGCCTCGCCCACCGCACTGCTGGAAACCTTTCCGGGCGAGGCCTATCCCACCGATGTGGCGGCGGTCGCAGCGGCCATCGCGGTGCACGGCCGCGCGACCGGCGTCGACCACACGGCGGTGCTCGCCCATTGGGCGCAACAGGTCCGCGCGGTCCAGCTCGATCGAGGCACCGGACTACTGGTGCAGCGCATGGGAGTCGACGCGCACGCGCACGATGCCCCACGCGCCTCGGGAACCGGGTTGGGGGCCTACTTCGCCGGTTTCGCGAACCGCGCACTGGCCGAGGAGTTGGCGACCGGACTGTTCCACCAGGAGCGAAACATCCTGGGTTTCAGCGCCATCCACGAATACGGCCAGGGTTCCGATGGCATCGGCGACATCGACAGCGGTCCGGTCATCCTCGGAATATCGGTCTCGGCCACCGGCTTCGCACTCGCCCCGGCCCGCGCCTTCGGCCACCGCGGCCTCTTCACCCGCCTGTTCCGCACCACCGACCTCGCCGGCCTCTCCCTGCGCAGCGGCAACCGTCTGCGCTTCGCCAACGGGGGCGTGATCGGCAACGCCCTCCTACTCGCCTTCCTCACCTCCGGCCCGGAGCTCGCCGCATGAGAATTCCCGCCACCCAGTGGCCGCGCACGGTATGGCGTCTCATCCGGCTCCCGCTGATCCCGATCGTCCTGTACCTCGCCCTGCGCCCCGTCCTGGCGGCACTGTCGGAGCGACACGGATTCGGCTCCCCGGACGGCATGAGCGTGGGCTATCTGGCAGTCGCCGCCACCCTGATGGCGCTGCGCATCGTGTTGCTGGTGATCGTGCCCGCCTACCTCTCGTACCGCGTTGTGGCATACACGGTTACGCGCCTCCTACGCCGAGGCGATCCGCAGAACCAGTCCGAAACTGTCGACCGGTCGTCCGATCCGATCACGGCGGACAACAGCAACCAGTAACCGTGAACACGGTCCGAATACCTGCGAGGCAGGGCGACGCTATTCCCGGTGGGCTCGGGACCAGAGGGCGGGCCAGCCGCCGGAACCGAGCCAGGCGGTGGGGATGAGGAGGCCGTGGTCAGCTATGTGGGACCAAAAGGTTTCGTGGTCGGGGCCGGGGTCGGGGGTGCCGAGTTCGAGGGCGGCGGGCCAGGCGGTGAGCCAGGGGCCCTCGGGGGCGGAGAGGGAGGTGGCGGGGTAGCCGGGCACGGTGGTGGCTCGGGGGGCGCTGATCGCGGTCACCGGGGTGGCGCGGGTGGGAGTGCAGGTGGTGGCGAGGATCAGGGGGCAGAGGAGGTCGGGGGTGGGGTGGCGGGTGAGGGCATGGGTGAGGGCGGGGTCGCCGCGGCGGGCGAGGCGGCCGATGGCGGCGCGGACACGCTGGGCGATCAGGTCCATGCTGCGGGCGGTGGCGATGTCGGGCTCTTTCATCAAGGCGCGCAGCCGTTTCGACGGTACGGGTGCGTCGGCCGTCACGGTGGGCAGGCGGGGGTAGCGGGTCAGGAGGGCAGCGTCCAGGGATTCGATCGCGGCAGCGAGGGGGCGGCTGCCGCCGGCGGTCCAGAGGGCGGGCAGGGCGGCGGGGTTGGCGTCGAGGAAGGTCGCGCACAGGGCGGTGAGCCGGTCGGTGCCCGAACGACGCAGGGCGGTCAGCGTTTTGGGATCGCCGTCGGTGTCCCCGCCCAGAGCGGCGAGGACGCGCAGGGCGGCTTCCGATTCGACCATCGCCTTGCGGACCGCGTCGTGCAGTGCGGGACCGACCTCACGGACCGGATCAGGCGCCGAGCGCCGAGTCCGAGCGGGCGGCTCGGCAGTCACCAACTCCACCGGATCAGGTTCCGGCTCCTCGACGGGGAGGGTCGCGGCCCAGTCCCGGACCGCCTGCCGCACTGCGGGATCGGCTTCCTGGTTGAATCGTCCGGCGATCTCGCCGACCGCCCACCCGCGGCCGGCCCGGCGCAGTTCGGCATTGACCTGAAGGTGATCGTGCTCGTCGCGCAGGCCGAGCAGGATGCTGCGCCCGCGCACGGCCTGACTCTGATACCACTGTCCCGCAATGCAATTGCCCATATGGTCCGACCACTCCGCGAGCCGGGTGGCGGTGCGGGCGATCTGAATCCGCAGCGACGTCCCGGGCAACCCGGCACCGTCGTGGGCGAGGACCGGTTCGGCGACCTCGAATTCGCTGGTGAGCGCGGCGGCCACGACACCGCTGCCCACCAATCCGGCGCACAGGCCCGCCCAGTCCCGGCACCGGGCAGGGACGGTGGCCCCGAGATCGACCAGCTGGGCGGCTCCGGCGACCGCGAACGGTATGGAGTCCGACCGCGGCGTCAGCGGATCCGGTTGCGGTGCCGCCGGATTCGTCTCGAAGCCGGGTACCCGGTAGTAGTACGTCTCGACGGCCGCCTCATGTCCGCGCGCCCGCGCCATGGCATCGGCGAGGTCGGCGAGCCACAACAGGTCGGAGGCATGCTCGGCCGCGACGGGATCCCCTGCCAGCCGGACCGCGAGGCCGGGCTGACGACCATGGACGCGCACCATCGGGTCGAAACGCCAGTCCCGGGGTGGCCGCTGCGCGGTGTAACCGGCGACCGCGCGCCAGGCCCGCAGCGAGCTCGAATCCCAGTGTTCCGCCGGGAACGAGCGTGCGGGGATGTCGATGCCGAGCAGCGTCCGGCACCGTTCGTCGACCACGATCGCGGAAGCCAGCGCGGTCCGCATCCGAGCGCGCACGAAGCGTTCGAAGGCGGCGTTGCGCGGCTGCTGCTGCCGCAGCCACGCATCGATCTCGCGAACATGGACACCGGGCCGCACGGGCTGGGCGTTCAGCTCGCCGACGGGAGACCTGGCCGCCTTGATCTCTCGCGAGGTGAGCATCCCGGAGACCACGGCGATCTGCTCGCGCACCCGGTCGATGCCCGCGACCACCCCGAGTTCGTGCACCGCGACCGCGGCCCGCAGCAGCACGGTGGCCGCGAGCGCGTCCTGGATCATCCGTTCGACGCAGTGCTTCCAGAGATTGCGCCAGGTCGGGCGAAATCGAATGGCCGTCGGCAGGGTGAGCGGCCCCGGCGCCGATCTCTGCGCGAGTTCGATCAGCTGCTGCTCGTAGAACCGGTTCGAACGTTCGCGCAGCGACTCCAGCACACTCAGATCGTGGCTCGCCAGCAGCCGCTCACGCTCGAGCATGGCCCACTGCCGCGCGCACACCTGCTCCCACAGATCCAGCACCAGCTCCAGCCGCCGTGGGCGCGAACAGGGTTCGAGGACCCGGCCCAGATTCGCCGCCAGCACCGACGCCGTGCCGTCGGGCACCGGATCGATGCCGGCGGGCGCGCGCAGCTCGAGCACCCGCACCAGTTGCTCGGGTCCGAGCAGATCCGCCGCCGCGGACGCCAATACCACTGCGGCCCAGCGCCCCTCGCCGATGGCCTGTTCGGCCGCCGCGCCCACGGGTTTGGTGGCCGTCACCCCGAACAGCGCGACCAGGGTCGCCGTCCGCTCCCCCAGTCGCCACCCGCCGCCGACCTTCAGCACCCGCAGGGCCGCCAGCACCGCGTCCCGCCGGTCACCGCCGGCGCCCGCCAGCCGCGCGGACACGAAGCCGTCGCCGAGATCGATTCCGGCCCCGGCGATCACGGTGCCGCCGAGCTCGATGAGCCCGGCCAGGTCGGCGCAGGCGATGGCCACGCGGGCGGGATCGCTGTCCCGTGCGCCCAGGACGACCGCCGCACCCTCGGGCCCGTCGTGGTCGATCGCCTCCCCCGTCTCGACCAGCCAGGCGCGCCGATCACGTTCCGCGACCACGCCGAAGGCCAACCGCACTGCCAAACCCGAACTCCCACCGATGAATTGCCGCGCCGCCTCGAATCAGCACGGCACACTCCCGCCCCGACCATACGATCGGGGCGGGAGCGCGGCAATCGAGTTTTCCGGCCGTTCACAACCGGCGGGCGTCGATCATCCAGATCTGGATATTGGAGGCTTCGTGGTTGGAGCCGATCCGGCCGATCATGCGCACCAGATCGGTGACATCCTCGGTCCGGGCGAGTAGTTCGACTCGCAGTCCGGCGGAGACATCGGTTTCGAAACGTTGTCCGCGATAGCTTTCGACGCGGTTGTCACGGTCGTCCACGCGATAGACCTGGGTGACCACCATGCGCCGCACACCGAAGGCGGCGAGGGCCTGTTTGATCTGATCGAACAGGCCGGGCGGCACCACCAGCGTGAGGAGTTTCGCGTCCGCACCGCCGCCCGGGTCCATATTGTGGTAACCGATCATGCCGCCGAGGTGCAGCGGCGCCGACATCAGGATTCCTTGGCCGGAATCTCCGCTCCGTCCTGCCGCACCGACGCTTCCGTTCGCACCGCCTTCCGCACGGCCGGTTGCGCGTGCACGAGCGTGTCGTCCGGATACGCCTCTTCCTCGTGTGCTCCGACGTCACCGGTCTCGAGCACTTCGTCGGGCATGCGCAGGCTCATGAACAGGCTCAGCACCTTGAGAATGACGAACGTGACCAACGCATCCCAGACGATCACCGTCGCGGCCGCACCCGCCTGCCAGAGCAGCAGTTTCGGATTGTGCCCGTAGAGCCAGCCGCCGTAGGTGGCGTCGGCCGCGCCGCCGGTGCCCAGGTACACCCGGATGTTCGGGTCGGCCAGCACACCGACCAGCATGCCGCCCGCCAGCCCGGCCACGCCGTGGGTGTGCACCACGCCGAGGGTGTCGTCGACCTTGCGGAACAGCCGGGTGCGCCCGAGCTTGTTCCAGGACAGCCACACCAGGGTCGAGGCGATCAGACCGATCACCATGGCCCCGAAGCTGTTCACGAAGCCAGCCGCCGGGGTGATGGCGACCAGGCCGGCGATCATGCCGTTGACCGCGCCCAGGAAGTTGGGCCGCCGCGACGGACCGGCCAGCATGTCCCAGATCACCCAGGTCAGCACCGCGACCGCGGTGGCGAGATTGGTATTGATTACCGCGAGTGAGGCATCCGCACCCGAGAAGTACGGGTCGCCGCCGTTGAAGCCGTTCCAGCCCAGCCACAGGATGCCCGCCCCGGCCGCGGCCATGGGCAGGTTGTTGGGCACCGCCCGTTCCCGGTCGCGGGTCAGCCGCGGGCCGATGACCGCCGCGGCCACGAAGCCCGTGGTGCCCGCGGCCAGGTGGATGACATATCCACCCGAGTAGTCGAGCGCACCCATTTGCGACCACCAGCCGCCGCCCCAGATCAGGAATGCATTGACCGAATACGCCAGCGTCGACCAGAGCGGGACGAAGATCAGCCACACCTTGAAATTGATGCGCCCGATCACGCTGCCCAGGAACAACAGCGGTGTGATGCCGGCGAACACGAACTGGAAGTAGGCCAGTGTGGTCTGGGAGAATCGGAACTTGGGCATGAGTCCGTCGAGCAGCGGAATCACGGCCTGCTCTTGATTATTGGAACTCAGAATTGTGCGCGGCTTGCCGATTGCGGCCCGCAGTATTCCTGGGCCCAGTTTGACGGGCTCGCCGAACCCCATCTTGAAGCCCCACAGCACCCACACCACCAGGACCAGCGAGAATCCGGTGAACGCCATGAGCATGGTATTGACGGCCCATTTGCGTTGCACCAGACCGCCGTACAAGATCGCGATACCGGGAATGCTCATCAGGCCGACTAGAGTCGCGGCTACCAACTGCCAGGCATTGTCGCCGGGATTCAGCCAGTCGGGATACGGTGACATGGTTCAGCGCTACCTCACCGCGGAGCGGGCAGGCACCAGACTCGCTCCAGCACTAAATTACGTTGTGACATAAGGTGTCTAAGGTCACATCGGGTGAACCAAGTGTTGTGCCGGAACATTTCCCGGCGATTACACGCGGTTAAATCTGGATTTCATGGTCCCGTCATGAATGCACGTGCATTCGAAATGATGGACCCGCTCAGCGAATTCCGACCGGTTGGAACTCGATCGACAGGGTGCGATCGCTACCGTACGATCTGGCTACGGGGAGCACCGGCCGGTCGAACGGGGGAAACGGAGTTGAGGAGTCGCTTACCGGCGACCATTCGCAGTCGCTCAGCGGCGATCACTCGCGGGGGCATGCAATGGACGCGACGCTTCGTGCGCACCGCGCCCGGCGTCATCGGTGCGGTGGGCGCTGCCCTCGCACTGCTGGCCCTGCTCGGCGGCCTGGTGACCGCCGATCAGCAGAGCGCCAAGATCACGCGCCACGACACCGTCCTGGCGCACACCGAACCTCTGGCCAATGCCGCGCAGCGGCTGTACGTGGCACTGTCCACGGCCGACGCGGCGGCGTCCACCGCCTATCTCTCGGGCGGGATCGAGTCGCCCGAGGTGCGGATCCGCTACGAGAACGCGCTGACCGACGCGGCCGCCGCGCTCGCGGAGGCCACCACCGGCGCCGCGGACGCCGAGACCCGCACCATCCTGGGCCGGATCTCGGCCGAATTGCCCAGTTACACCGGCTATGTCGAGGCGGCGCGGGCCAATAACCGGCAGGGCCTGCCGGTCGGCTCCGCGTATCTGCGGCAGGCGTCGGCGCTCATGCAGGGCTCGATCCTGAAGGACGCGGGCGAACTGGAGCACATTCGCCTCGCACAGCTGCACAGCGATCAGGGCGCGATCACCGGGCTGCCCTGGTGGAGCGCGGGCACGCTGGTGCTGCTGCTCGCGGCCTGCGGCTACGGCTCGTGGATTCTGGTGCGGCGCACCAACCGCTGGATCAATCCGGGCGTGGTCACGGCCGGCGGTCTGACGGTGGTCGCGCTGCTGTGGATCCTCGCCACCACGGCCGCGACCACGGCGGCCATCGACACCGGGGCCACTGCCCGGTTCGAAAAGCTCGCGCAGGCAAGGATTCTCGCCCAGCAGGCGCGCACCGAGGAGACGCTGCAGCTCATCACCCGCGGCGACATCGACGCCAGCGAGCAGCGCTTCACCGCCGGCAGCGACCAGCTGCGCGCGGATCTGGCCGGCCTGCTGAGCGGCGATTCCGCGGCGTCGAAGGCCTTCTCGGGCTGGCAGGACGGCCACCAGAAGGAGCTCGCCGCCTACAAGTCCAACGACTATCGCGGGGCGGTCGACCAGTCGATCAAGACCGACGGCGCGGGATCCGCGGCCCAGTTCACCGCCCTCGACGACGCCTTGAAGACCGAACTCGAGCGCACCCGCCAGGAAGTGCGCGACGATGTGAACACGGCCGGAAATGCCCTCACCCTGAGCCCGCTGGGCACGCTGGTGCTGCTGCTGGCGGCGGCGGGATCGATCGTCGTCGGCGTGTGGCCGCGGTTGAAGGAGTTCCTGTGAAGCGGATGCGGATGCTGATGGTGGCAGCCGTGGCGCTGCTGGCCGCCGCGTGCGGGTCGACGCCGGATGCCGCGCCCTTCCAGCTGCCGTCCGGCAGCCGGCTGCCGGTGGGTGCGACCGTCCTCGCCACCGCGCCCAATCAGCGCGCCGACCAGTCCTGTAACCCGACCGCGAGCCTGCGGCCGCTGAGTCCGCAACCGCAGCCGGGGTCCATGCCCGCCCGGTCGACGATGGCGAACATCGTCGCCGGCGGGAAGATCCGGATCGGGGTGGACCAGAACCAATTCCTGTTCGGTTACCGCAATCCGTCGACCGGCGAGCTCGAGGGCTTCGATATCGATCTCGCCCACGAGATCGCCCGCGACCTGTTCGGCGACCCGGGCCGGGTGGACCTGCATCCCATCGATTCCGCCCACCGCGCGGATGCGCTGGCGAACAACGAGGTCGACCTGGTCGTGCAGAACTTCACGCCGACCTGCGCGCGCCGCCAGCAGGTCCAGTTCTCGGCCGTGTATTTCGAGACCGACCAGCGGGTGCTGGTGACCAAGGGCTCGGGCATTCGCTCGGCGGCCGATCTGGGCGGCAAGAAGGTGTGCGGTATCCCCAACTCGACGACGCTGGACGCGGTGTTCGCACTTCCCCAGCGCCCCATCGTGATCGGGATCGAGAACTGGCTGGACTGCCTGACCGCGCTGCAGCAGGGCGAGGTCGACGCCGCCAGCACCGACCTGCCGCTGCTGTACGGCTTGAAGATCCAGGACCCGAATCTCGAGGTGGTCGGCGACGCCATGGCCACCGACGTGTACGCCATCGGAGTCCAGAAGCAGAACACGGATCTCGTGCGGTTCGTCAATGGCGTGCTGGAGCGGGTGCGCGCCGACGGTACCTGGCAGCGGATCTACAACCAGCGGCTGAGCGTGCTCGGGCCGTCCAACGGTCCCCCGGCGCCCAAGTACAGCGATTGAGCCGGTCATGCACGAGAATCCTGGGCACATTCTCAGCGTCGCCGAGATAGATCGTGAAATCGCCGAGCGGGCACGCGAAATCGAGACCATCGCCGCGACCCTGGTGGAACTGGACAAGCATCCCGGGCTGGTGCTGCTGCGCCGCTTCCCACCCACCGGTGTCACCGAGCGGCGCTGGGCGCCGGCGCGGGCGGCGCTGGAACTCATGTGGGAGGACTTCGGGCGGCTGGGCACCGTGCTGGACCAGGCCCGGACCGCGCGCGGGCGGCGACGCCTGGACGCACTGGACCGGGAGGAGCTCACGCGCCTGCTGCGCGGACAGCCGGTCGAGGTGTCGCGCAGCACGATTCCGATGTCACAGCGTTCGCTGAGCGGGCCGCGCGAGCAGATCGAACTGATCGGCATCACCGAGATGCTGGACCGCATGCGCGCGGCCTTCCCGACCGTGGTGCGGGTGCTCGACGCGGTGGAGGCGGTGAACACCCGGGTGATGACCGATATCGCGCCGCTGCAGGCGGAGTTGAGCCGCACCGGCATGTCGATTCCCGAATTGCAGTCGCTGACAAGCGATATCGACGCCCTCGCCATGCAGGTCGCCACCGATCCCCTGGCGCTGGCACCCGATGCGCTCGACCGTCGCCTGGGCGAGCTGTCCCGGCGCATGCGCGAGGCCGCGACGGTGCTGACCGAACTGCGGGCCATCTCGACGGATTGGGACGCGGCGATCGAACGGTCCAGGGCCCGGGTCGAGGCGCTGCGCAAGACCTGCCAGCGGGCCGATCGCGCCCGCGCCGAGGTGGAGCACACCATTCTGGCCGCGCCGCTCCCCCGGCATCCGGACGACAGTGCCGTGTACAGCGCGGAACTGACCGCGCTGGAAGCCAATCCGTCCGTGCCCACGGCGCTGTGGGAGCTGCGGCAACGCATCACCGGGGCGCTCGACGCGGCGACCCGCAATGAACAACTCGCGCAGGGGCTGCTCGATCGGCGGATGGAACTGAAGGGGCGGTTCAGTTCCTACCGGGCCAAGGCCGCCCGGCTGGGGGTGGCCGAGGACCAGGATGTGCTCGCAGCCGCCCGCATCGTCGCGGGGCTGCTCTCGCGCCGGCCCTGCGATCTGGCCGCGGTCACCCGCGCCATCACCGACTACCGCCAGCTCATCGACCAGAAATCGGGGAGGCGATCATGAACTGCACCGAACCCGGCTGCACCGGGACCATCGAGGACGGCTACTGCACCGTCTGCGGCACCGCCCCGAGCGCGGCGCCCGCGGCCGGCGGGGGCGGGTCGGCCACGTCGACCGGGACCAGCGCTGCCGGCGCGGCGAGCGCCGTCGGCTCCGACCGCTGTGCCGAACCCGGTTGCACCGGAACGATTCTCGACGGCTACTGCGATGTGTGCGGCAGCGCGCCCGCGTCGCCGTCGGCGCTGGCCACCACCGCGCGCGACACCGGGCACGCGTCGGCGATGAGCACGGGATCGACGGTCAGCGGCCGGTCCTCCCGCAGCGGGCGCTCGGTCCGCACCGGACGGTCGGGAGCCTCCGGGGCCAGCCGCGGCCGGCTGGGCGCGGGCATGGTCAAGGTGCCGTCGGTGCCGCGCCGGGATCCAGCCGAGGCCGTGCTCGTCGATCCGGAGGTGCCGGAGAACCATCGCGAATGCGGTAGGTGCAATCGGCCGGTCGGGCGCAGCCGCAATGGTCAGCCCGGTCGCGCCGAGGGCTTCTGCGCCCACTGCGGGACACGATTCTCCTTCACCCCCAAGCTGTCCGGCCGGGATGTGGTAGGCGGCCAGTACGAGGTGCTCGGCCCGCTGGCGCACGGCGGCCTGGGCTGGATCTACCTCGCGGTGGACCACAAGGTCGACGACCGGCCGGTGGTCCTCAAGGGCCTGCTCAATACCGGCGACGCGGACGCCATGCGGGCGGCCGTGGCCGAGAAGCGGTTCCTCGCGCAGGTCGATCACCCGAATATCGTGCGGATCTACAACTTCGCCGAGGACACCGGGCCGGACGGCAAGCCGGTCGGGTACATCGTGATGGAGTACGTGGGCGGTAAATCGCTCAAACAGCTACTGCGCGAACAGCGCACGGCCGATCAGCGGTATCTGCCGCCCGCGCGAGCCATCGCTTACATCCTGGAGATGCTGCCCGCGCTCGAGTACCTCCATGACCGCGGGCTCGCCTACTGCGACTTCAAACCCGACAATGTCATGCAGACCGAGGAGCAGCTCAAGCTCATCGACCTCGGCGCGGTCGTCGGCCTGCACGATCAGAACGAAACCATCTACGGCACCCCGGGTTACCAGGCCAAGGAGATCGCGCAAACCGGGCCGACCGTCGCGTCGGAGGTGTACACGGTGGGCCGCACGCTGGCGGCGCTCATCATGCGGATCCCGCCGGTGAACAACGAACTCGGCCCGCTGCCCGGTCCCGAGCTCGAACCGCTCATGGCCCGCCACGAATCGCTGTACCGATTCCTGGTGCGCGCCACCGATATCGAGCCGGACGCGCGCTTCACCTCCATGACCGAGATGGGCGATCAGCTCACCGGCATTCTGCGCGAGGTGCTGGCCACCGAGGACGGGCGGCCCCGGCCGGGACTGTCCACCCGGTTCGGCCCGCCGCGCGGGGTGTTCGGCGTCGGTGACCAGTCGCCCGGCGATCCCCGCGCCCTCATTGCGGCGCTGCCGGTTCCGCTGGTCGACCCGAGCGACAGCGGTGCGGCACTGCTGGCCTCCACCAGCGCGGTCACGCCCGATGACCTGGAGCGCGAGATCACCGCGGGCCTGCGGTCGGTGGTGACCGGCCGCGAGGAGTCGGTGGAGATCCCGCTCCGGCTGATTCGCGCCGCACTGGAATTCGGCGATCCGGACGACGCGCTGCGCCGGCTGGACGCGGTGGGCGAGACGCTGTCCGGCGACTGGCGGCTGACCTGGTTCGCGGGCCTCGCCCGCCTGCTGCAGCGCGATTGGCCCGCCGCCGCAGCCGAATTCGACGCCCTCTACAGCGCCCTGCCGGGCGAGGCCGCCCCGAAGCTGGCCCTGGCCGTCACCGCCGAGCTCATGGCCGCGGACGGACTGGACCCCGAGACCACGCGCGAACGGGCCGCCCGCTACTACGACCTGGTCTGGCGCACCGACCGCTCCTTCACCAGCGCCGCCTTCGGCGCGGCCCGGCTGCGGCGCGCGACCGGCGACCGGGCAGGCGCCGTCACGGTGCTCGATCAGGTCGACGCCGCCTCGGCGGTGCACACCGAGGCCGGGGTCACCGCCGTCGAGACGCTGCTGGCCGTCGCCGAGCCCGCCGAGCTGACCGAACAATTGGTTCGCGATGCCGGCAAACGCATCGATAGTCTGACCCTCGACTCGAAACGCCGTGCCGCGCAGGCCCGTCTGCGAGTCCTGGACGCGGCGCTGCGCTGGCTGCGCCTGGGCAGGGTGCCCACCGACCACTCCCCGCTGCTGGGGGTGGCGCTCGATCAACAAGGGGTACGCACCGGTTTGGAACGCTGTTATCGCGACCTGGCGCACGAGACCGAGGACATGTGGGAACGGATCGCCCTGGTGGAGCAGGCCAATGCGGTGCGCCCGAGGACGCTGCTGTGACGGCCCGCTGCCCGCACTGCGGCACCTTCGCCGCCGATACCGACCGGTTCTGCGAGGCCTGCGGCCGCAAACTCGGCATCCGGGTGATCGCGCTGCCGCCCAAGGAATTCCGGCCCGGCTCCGGCTCGACCGTGCCGGTGGCCGAGGCGGCTCGCAGTGCCCGGCTCGCACCCACCGGCACCACGGCCACCGTCGAATCCGGTCCGCCGCCCGACTGCACCGGCTGCGGCGGAAGCGAATTCGACCCGGACGGCTACTGCGCCACCTGCGGTGAGCTCGGGCCCGAACGGGATCGCTTCGAATTCGACCTGGGCACCGCGTGTCTGATCACCGATCGCGGCCTGCTGCACGCGCGCAACGAGGACGCGGTCGCGGCGGCGGTGCTGGAGGGCGCGGTGCCGAATCGTCCGGCCGCCGCGGTCATCACGGTCTGTGACGGGGTGTCGACCTCCGAGGATCCGCAGGCCGCCTCGGGGGCCGCGGCCCGGGCGGGGCTGGACGCCTGCCTGGCCGCCCTCGCCGCGGACCAGCCCGCCGAGGACTGCGTCATGGCCGGGCTCACCGCCGCGGCCGACGCGGTCAAGGCGGTCGGCTCGCCGGACGGGAAGGCACCGTCGTGCACCTATGTCTCGGCGATCGTGCAGTTCGACGCCGAGGGTGGCGCGGACATCACCGTCGCGAATGTCGGTGACAGCCGCGCCTATTGGCTGCGCGGCGACGACTCCGACCGGCTCACCGTCGACGATTCCCTCGCCCAGGCCATGGTCGACAACGGTGTGCTGGACGCGGCCACCGCCATGGACGGCCCGCACGCGCACGTGCTCACCCGCTGGCTGGGGGCCGACAGCGAACACCGGTGGTCGCCCACCTGCGTGCGCACCCTGCACACCGATGCGCCCGGGGTGCTGCTGGTGTGCACCGACGGGTTGTGGAACTACCTCCCGGAGGCAGCGGCCCTGTCCCGCTTCACCGGTTCGCTGGCGCCGTTGCCCGCGGCGCGCGCACTGGTGGAGCACGCGCTCGGTGCGGGCGGCAAGGACAACATCACCGTCGCCCTCGTACCCGTCCCGTCCCTCGCACCATCAGGAGACACACCGTGACTTCCGCTGAGAACAAAGGCATTTCGGTAGCCATCGACCAGAACGCATTCCTCGCCGAGGGGGTGCGCACGGTCGACGCCATCGTCACCGTCGAGGCCACCGGCGATCTGGTGGTGTCGGTGGCGCCGCCGCCGCGGGTCGAGATCCTGCTCATCGACACCTCCGGGTCCATGGGCGCGGCCGACAAGTTCGCGGGCGCCCGGCGGGCCACGCTGGCGGCGCTGGACGTCATGCCCGACGGCACCCGGTTCGCGATCGTGGAGGGTACCGACAAGGCGCAGGTGGTGTTCCCGCATCGCGGGCCCTCGGCGGTGGCCAGCCCGCAGGAGCGGGCCAACGCACGGCGAGCGCTGGACAAGCTGGTTCCGCACGGCGGCACCGCGATCGGCACCTGGCTGGGACTGTCACGCCTGATCGCCCAGCAGCACCCGGGGGCCATGGTGCACGCCATCCTGCTCACCGACGGCAAGAACGAGCACGAGACGCCCGAGCGGCTCGCGGAGGAGATCCGCCAGTCGATCGGTGTCTTCACCTGCGACTGCCGCGGCGTCGGGGTGGACTGGGAGCCCAACGAGGTGCGCCCCATCGCCTCCGCGCTGCACGGGACGATCGACACCGTGGCGACCGCGGACCTGCTGGCCCAGGATTTCGCGGCCACGATGGAATCGTCGATGGAGAAGGCGATTCCGGACCTGACCATGCGGGTGTGGACACCGGTGGGCGCGAAGATCGTGTTCCTCAAGCAGGTCGCGCCGTTCATCGAGGACCTCACCGCGCGACGCACCGAGGTGGGGCCGCAGGTCGGCGAATATCCGCTGGGCTCCTGGGGAGCCGAGGATCGCGACTATCACATCCAGCTGGAACTCGAACCGGCCGCGCCGAATCGGGAGAAGCTGGCCGCGCGGGTGAGCGTGCTCGCCGAGGGCGACGTGCTCGGGCAGGGTCTGGTCAAGGCGTCCTGGACGACCGATACCGACAAGTCGGCAATCATCAGCCGCAGGGTCGCGCACTACACCGGACAGGCCGAGCTGGCCCAGACCGTTCAGGAGGGCCTGACCGCGCGCAAACAGGGCGACTTCGCCACGGCCACGGCCAAACTCCAGCGCGCGTACCACCTGGCCAGCGAGTCGGGCAATGAGAACACCGCCAAGCTGCTGCTCAGTGTCGTCGACGTCGTGGACGAGCGGACCGGAACCATTCGCCTGCGCAACAAGATCGATCCCGCCGACGAGATGGCCCTCGACGTCCGCTCCACCAAGACCGCCCGAGTCCGCAAGGAGCCGTGATGGCGCTCTGCATCGAGGGGCACGAGACCACCGCCACCGACTACTGCGATTTCTGTGGTGTGCCGATGGACGGTCAATTCGGTGGTGCCACACCGCAACTGGCGGTGTGCCCGTCCTGCGCAGCACCCTCGGAGGGGCGGTTCTGCGAGAACTGCGGACACGACTCGGCGCTGCCGCCGCCTCCGCCCGCGCCACCGGTGAGCGCGGAGCCGGCGACGACCGGCGGCGAATCCGGGGCGGTCGAGAACGCAGCCGCGGCGCCGGTCTGGGTCGCCACCATTTCCGCCGACCGGGCGCACTACGCGCGCATGCAGGCACAGAAGGGGCCCGATCTGGAGCGGGTCGACTTCCCCGACTACTACCCCGACCGCCGAATCCCCTTGCAGGGGCCCAATATCCTGATCGGCAAGCGCAGCGTCTCGCAGGGCGTGCACCCCGATATCGACCTCTCGGTCGCGCCGGCCGATATCGCGGTCTCGCGCTCGCACGCCATCCTGCACCTCGACGGCGAGACACTCACCGTCACCGACCTGGGCTCCACCAACGGCACCTGCCTCAACGACAGCCCGCACCCCATCCCGCCGAAAACTCCTGTGCCACTCCAGGCGGGCGACCGCATCCACGTGGGCGGCTGGACCACCATCACTGTGACCACCGAACCGGGCTGATCACTCAATTCGAGCAAAACGGTAATCTTGGTCCATTGTCCAGGTTAGGCTCCCCGCCCTATGAGCTTGACCCGCCGAGACTTCGCCCGCACCACCCTGGCCGCCGCCGCAGGCGCCCTCGTTACTGGCCTGACCAGTCCTGCGGCGCAGGCGGTCCCGCACGCGCGAACCGTCGGCACACCGCCGCAGGCGTGGATGTCCGCACTCCCCGACGCCACGTCCCTGCTGCGCCTCACCATCCCCGGCACCCACGACTCCTGCTGCACCAGCGCCGCCAACGGCACCGAGTGGGCGCACACCCAGAACTGGTCGCTCCCGGACCAATTCGCGCACGGCATCCGTTTCCTGGACATCCGCTGCAACGGCCTGCAGGACCACACCGCGGACTCCTTCGGCGTGTACCACAGCGCCTTCTATCAGGGCATCACCTTCGACACGGTGCTCGACCAGTGCCGGGCCTTCCTGGCCGGCAATCCCGGCGAAGTCCTCGTCATGCGGGTCAAGAAGGAGGACGGCACCAATAACGACGTGGGCGCCGATTTCGCGCGGATCTTCAACGGCTACCTGGACACCAAGGGCTACCGCTCACTGTTCTGGCTGGAGGATCGCTTCCCCGCGCTGGGTGAGGCCCGCGGCCGCATCGTCCTCATCGCCCAGTTCGCCAATTCCCTGGGCTGCCTGCAATGGCCCGGCGGCGACAATGGCGTCTTCACCACCGACCGGATCCATCTCCAGGACCACTACAAGGACCACGGCCTGGCCGGCCTCGACTCCGGATCCTCGAACTTCGGCTCCTCCGGCGGCGACAAATTCGACTTTGTCAAAGCCTGTCTCGACAAGGCCGCCGCGGACCCCGCCAACACCCTCGAGTACATCAACTTCACCAGCTTCGCCGACAATGCCTGGCCCAAGGACAACGCGGCAGCGATCATGCCCAAACTCGCCGACTACCTGACCACCCACGCCACCCAGTCCGCCCACTACGGAATCGTTCCCATGGACTTCCCCGACCAGTACACCCGGGTCCTCGACCTCCTGCTCGCCAAGAACGTCGGCTAGCCCGCACCGCGGACTTCGAACGACCCGGGCGCACCGGCTCTGGAATCGAGCAGGGATCCTGTTCCCGAAAACTCTGTAAGCCCTTACAGGCATTGCTAGGGTCGGCGACCATGACACCGCAATGCCGCCCGGTCCGTTCGTCCGATAGCAGGAAGCCGGGCGGGAGGGGCGGCGCGGCGGCGGTGGCGATGCTGGCGGCTATGGCCGTGCACGGGATCGCTCCGGCCGCGGCCGAGCCATCGGCAGACGCGGCGGGCGATGGCGGGCAATGGGTGGGTAGTTGGATGGCCGCGCCGTCGGATTCGCTCGGCGTCGTGGATCCGTCCGAGGCGCCGCAGCTGCACCTGTCCGATCAGACCTATCGGCTGATCGTGACCCCGCATCGGGGCGGCGCGACGGTGCGGATCCACCTCACCAATCGCACCCGCCCCACCCCGGTCGAATTCGCTCATGTCACCATCGCCAAGCAGTCCGAAGGTGCTGCGGTGCAGCCGGACTCCATGCGCGAGGTGACCTTCGACGGCAGCCCGAGCGTGACGGCCACGGCGTGGGGTGAGGTCGTGAGCGATCCGGTCGATCTGTCCTTCGGCGCTTTCGAGTCCCTGGCCGTGAGCGTCCACGTCGCCGGTCCGGACGTCCTGCCCACCGAGCATTTCGACGCCAACGCCACCAGTTTCTACAGTCTCCCGTTCGCCGGAGACACGGCCGGCGACCCCGCCGGGGCGAGTCTGCCGCTGCACACCACCTCGATGCCGTTCCTGTCAGGTCTCGACGTCCGAGCGCCCGGAACGGTGAGCACCATTGCCGCCCTGGGTGATTCGATCACCGACGGCTATGTCGCCTCGAGCTTCCCGGGCCTCCCGCAGGACCCAGGGGTGGTCGACCGTGCCCAGCGCTACCCCGACTTCCTCCAGCGGCGGCTCGATCAGGCCGGTCTGCCGTACAGCGTCGTCAATGCCGGTATCTCCGGAAACCGGGTCACCAGAGACGGATTCATCCCCCAGTTCGGTTCCGCCGCCACCGCCCGGCTCCAGCACGATGTGCTCGATCAGCCCGGCGTCACCGACGTCATCATCCTCGAGGGCATCAACGACCTGGGCATCCCGATCGGCGCCGACTACAACCAGCTGGTCAGCGGCTACACCGAGCTCATCGACCGGCTCCACGCCGCTGGTCTGCGAGTCCACCTCGGCACCATCCTGCCCGCCGCCAACGCCCTCAACGACGGCATCCTCACCTTCCCCACCGCAGATCCCGTTCGCCGGCAATTGAATTCCTGGATCCGCGGGCAGCAGCTCGCCGACAGCGTCATCGACTTCGACGCGGCCCTCCGCGACCCGGCCGACCCCTCCGTCCTGGCCCCGCGCTATGCGGGCCCCGACAACCTCCACCCGAACGCGGCCGGATACCAGGCCATGGCCGATGCCATCGACCTCACCATCTTCGGCGGCCGGGGCTGACAATTCGCCGCATTGCATCGAGAGGCTATCGCATCCGGAAATGCACCCCCATGGATTCGTGCCCGCCAGTTCGATTGCCGCACAAATGGTCTCGGTTAGATTACGATGATCTTGTGAGTTTTCCGATTCCGTCGGCGAAGGTGTTGCTGGAGAGCCGCCTGCGGATGGTGCTCGACGGCAGCCCCTATACCGTGCGCTCGGTCCACGACGGCCTGCGGGTCGAACGGCCCTACGACAAGGACCGCACCCGGACCCCCTACAGCTATTCCCTGCGGCTCAATGAAAAGCACAGCCGCGCACAGTTCTTCCGGTACTACTGGCCCAACAGCGAGGGCGAGGCCCCGCACCACTGGAACCGCGATCCCGACCGGATCGGCGAATCCATCAAATCGGAACTGGCCACGATGGGATGGCAACTCGGCCGCAGCCCCACGGAATGGTTCTCCGCCATCCTCGGCACGGTCATCTGGCTGGCGCTCCCGGGCACCATTGCCGCGCTCTCCGGCCAGACCTGGTCCCTCGCGGTGTTCGGTTCGGTCCTCCTCGCGGTCGGCATCGTCATCATCGTCGGGGCAGTCGTTCTGCTGCGCCGATCACGTACCCGAGTGTGATCCCCGGGCCGGGGTGCGCCTGGCCGTCCAGAACATCCAGGATCCGGCCCCGAGCGTGAGTGCGATGAAGGTCGCCATCCCGATCAGCGCCGCGATTGCTCCCGGCCCGGTGGCCCCGCCCCCGCTGGCCTCGATCAGGAAACCCGCGGCTACCGGTCCGATAAGTACCAGACCGAGGGCCGTCAGCAGGAATGCGACATATGTCAGCACTCCCGCCGGCAATCGTGTTCGCGCTGCCGAACGCGCATTTCCCTCACCATCTACCTGCTGCTGTAACCGCCGAGCATTCGTCATATGCCCTCGAATCCATGTCTCGTGAGATGCATTCGAACAGGGAATTACGCCAACACCGTGAACTTCTCAGCGGCTGCACCGCAATCAAACGGTCATCGCCACCTCGAATGCGTTCACGGCGTAATCCTGCCAGCAAGAGTCGCGCCGACGGATCAAGCCGCACAGGCATTTCGAAATGTCGGGTACTAGCGGAGCAGGTTCACGAGTTGACGGTAGGCGGCGCGGGTGGGTGGCGCCAGGCGGCGCCAGCTGATGGGGCCGCCGGAACCCAGGTGGGCGTCATAGGGGATTTCGGCGACCGCCCGGACCACGTCGCCGAGGTATTTGCGGACGTGTTCGGTGACCAGCGGCCCGTCCTTCGGGTGCTGGCGCGTGACGACGATGACCGCTTCGGCCAGGTGGTACTGGCTGTAGTTGTCGTCGAGCCAGATCAGGGCCGGTTTGAGCCGATTCACGGCGTCGGGGCGGGCGGCGAGGGTGATCACCAGCGAGATCCGGGAGTCCGACAGCAGCGGGGCGACCATGCGGCTGGTGACGGGCGCGCCGCCGTCGTAGACGGGCAGGCAGCCGGCTTCGACCAGGTCGCGATGCACCGAGGAGTAGGTCTCGCGGCGAGGCAGCGCCTCGGGGCCGCGGGGCAATACGCCTACGCCGGAGCTGTTTTCGCCGCAACTGTCGATCACGGTGGACGGCAGGCTGCGGTGGGTCATGCTCAGCCAGGACTGGACGGTCCCCGCGGCGTCGATGGTGTCGCAGCCGCGGGCGGCCAGGTCACCGCCGGTGGTGGTGGCGTCGACGACGATCGGCGAGTGTTCGCCGTAGTCGTACGCGGCAGCGCCCGCGATGCCCAGGGCGGTGGTGGTCGCGCCGGAGCCGCCGGAACTGCCCAGGACGAGAACGGGTGGCAGGTCGGCCCACAGCAGGTAGCCGTTGCGCGGCTGCATGCGCACCATGTCGGTGGGCGCGCCGGGCGGGGCCGGACGGAACAGCAGGGAAAGGTCTGTGGGAGTGGAAGAAAGAGCGGCGGGATGATCCGGGAATTTTTCGGACACTCTAGATTCCTTCGATGCGAGCGGCAGACGATGCTGCGGAATCTTCTGGTCACCACGTCGCGGAGGACGGCTACGCCGGCGTCATCCATCGCGTGCACGATCGGTGGCGCAGCCAACCCCCTGTCATTTCGCCGTCAACACCCACACCGCGTCGACGAGCGGCCCCTGCGCCTCGACAACTTCGCTGAAGCCTCGAGTTTCTGTCCCCCCGGATACCCCCTGCCCGCCTAGCCGTCGATCAAGAGTGCAAAAGGGTTGCCGTGCAGCCCCTTTCAGTGTGGCCAGATATTACCTGATCTTGGCATGTAAGCAGCAATCTCCACAGCCCCACCGAAACTCGGGCACTGGATGTCAGCGCACCGCCCGAATCGGCACGACCGCGGCCTGCCCCAGCACCGAAAGCAGGCCACCGACCAGGAATAGGGGCGGGTACCCGCCGAAGCTCACGACCGCCGACGCCACGAAAGGCCCGACGATTCGGGGACCCGCATCGGCGATATTGAGCACCCCCATGTCGCGGGCGACATCTCCGGCCTCGAGCAGCACCATGGTGACCAGCGCGGTGTACATGGGGGGACGGTGCCGACGGCGTCGGCTTCGGAATGAGCCACGGGTTGCCGAGAGCACGGGAAGAGCGCGGGTTCCGGCCGTGATGCGGCCGGAACCCGTTGCGGTCGAGGCGATCAGCCGATGTCGGCGGTGAGTGGGAGGTCGGTCACCGAGGTGCCGGCGTGCAGGGTGAAGGTCCCGGGTTCGATGGCCCAGCCCTGATCGGTCCAGTGCTCGAAGGAGCGCTTGGGCACGTCGATGGTGGCGGTGACGGATTCACCCGGGTTCGCCTCCACCACCGCGAATCCGGCCAGCCAGCGCACCGGCCGGTCGACGTCGCTGTGCTCGCGCGACAGATACGCCTGCACGACCTGACGCCCCCGGCGGCTACCGGTATTGCGGACGGTGACGGTCGCGGTGCGGCCGGACACCGTGAGTTCGTCGAACTCCCAGGTGGTGTAGCCGAGACCGTGGCCGAACGGATACGCCGGGGCCACACCCGATTTCAGCCAGGCGCGGTAGCCGATGTGAATGCCCTCGCCGTAGGGCAGCGCATTGTCGGGTGCGGGCTTGGTGTCGAGCACGGGCACGTCGGCCATCGTTTCGGGCCAGGTGGTGGGCAGACGGCCGCCGGGTTCGGCGGCGCCGGTGAGCACGTCGGCGAGCGCCGCGCCGAATTCCTGCCCGGGGAACCAGGCGAGCAGCACGGCCGCGACGTCGTCGCGCCACGGCATCTCCACCGGCGAACCGGAGTTCACCACCACGATGGTGCGTGGGTTCACCGCGGCGACTGCGGCGACCAGATCGTCCTGCCTACCGGGCAGCCGCAGCGTGGTGCGGTCGAAGCCCTCGGATTCGATCCGCTCGGTCGTGCCGACGACCACCACCGCCACCTCGGAGGTCCGCGCCAATTCGACTGCGGCAGCGAACTCTTCGTCGTCGGATCGGCGCGGACGGCCGACCGCGCAGGTGATGCCCATGGCAGGGAAGCCGTTGTCCGGCATCATGCGCACCAGCACGTCGACCTCCTGCCCCTCGGCGAGGCTGCGGGTCACGAACCGCTGCGGCGGATTCAGCAGCATCTCGACCGGATCCGCGCCCGCGGGCACCACGGTCTCCGCGAGCACCTGCTCGCCGTCCAGCGTCAGGGTCAGCGTGCCCACACCGGCGAACCCGATGCGCCACTCCCCCGCCATATCGGCCCGCAGTCGCCCGCGCAGCTCGATGGCCTTGGCCTGCATGGCATTCGGGTCACCGAAGAGCATGAGGCTGCCCGCCCGCCGATGCTCGGTATCCAGCACGGCGTCGCCGTCGAGGTACCGCAGCGACAACCCCGGCTCGCCGGTCTCGGGGTCGGTGACCAGGTCCAGCGGAACCGGAATCATGCTCTCGCTCAGGTGCACACCCGGTGTGTGGACCACCGGCAGCACCTCCGACAGCCCCTGCAGCGGAGAGGTGGTGTGCGCCGGAATCACGGTCGCACTGCCGCCGCCCATGAAACGCGGTTCGGCGGCGGCGGATCCGAGCAGCGCCACCCGCGCGGGCTTACCGAGCGGCAGGGTGCCGTCGTTGGCGGCGAGCACCATGGCCTTGGCCGCGGCCTCACGCACCAGGCGCTGCGACGCCTCGTCGCTGAAGGTCGGAACGGGTTTGGGCGTTCCGTTCAACGCGCCGACCCGGACGGCGAATCGCAGGATGCGCCGGACCTTCTCGTCGATCGCGGACTCGGGCACCTCGCCCTTGCGGACGGCCGCTTCCAGCGGCGCGCCCCACAGCTCCCACGGACCGGGCATGGCCAGGTCGTTGCCCTTGGCGGCGCCGAGGGTGGAACGCACCGCGGTCCAGTCCGACACCACCACGCCGTCGAAGCCCCACTCCCCCTTCAACGGTTCGTCGAGCAGGTCGTTCTCGGTCATGGTGGCGCCGTTGACCGAGTTGTAGGCGGCCATGACCATCCACGCGCCCGCCTCGACGGACCGCTCGAACGGGTACAGGTACAGCTCCCGCAACGTCCGCTCGTCCGCGACCACATTCGCGGTGAACCGCTCGGTCTCGGAGTCATTGGCGACGTAGTGCTTCGGGCACGCGCTCACCCCGTGCGCCTGCACCGCCCGCACGTAGGCGTCGGCGATCTCGGCGGTCAGCATCGGGTCCTCGGAGAAGCATTCGAAATGCCTGCCGCCCAGTGGGGATCGGTGCAGGTTGATGGTCGGCCCCAGCACCGCGTACACGTCCTTGCGGCGGGCCTCGGCGGCGATGAGCGCGCCGATCTCGGTGAGCAGGCCGCGATCCCAGGTGGCGGCCAGGGCGGTGCCCGAGGGCAGGCTGACCGAGGGGTCGCGCTCGTCCCACTGCTCGCCGCGCACGCCGGACGGGCCGTCGGAGACCGGCATCTCGGCCAGCCCGATGCCCGGTTCGCCCGCGAAGCGGAAGAAGCCCGCGCCCGAGATCAGGCGAATCTTGGCGGGAAGATCCAGCTTCTCGAGGAGGTCGTCGATGCCGTCGGTCATTCCTGCTCCTTCCAGAAGGCCACCAGGTCCGCGCTGACCTGCGCGGGCACATCCTCGTTCGGCACATGGCCGGAGCCGTGATAGACGGCGGTCTTCGCGTTCAGCTGCTTCGCGAACCGCTCGTGCACCTCGGGCGCCCACAGGTCATTGGTGTCGCCGTAGGCGACCAGCAGCGGCACACCCGAATCCCGCAGCACCGCCGGATCCTTCACCGGCGGCTCGGCCATGCAGGTCAGGATGCCGATGATATTGGCCTTCTTGGTGCGCAGGATCCGCTCCCGCAGGAACTCCCGGCGCTGCGGCGCGGGCTGCTGGTCGGCCTGGGCCATGACCGCGTTCATCTGCTCCCAGATGACCGCCTGCCCACCGGCTTCCACCGCCTGCGCGACCAGCAGCGGTGGCGGGAAATTGATCTCGGCGACCGAGGACGGGCCCGACGCCAGCAGGGTGAAGCTGCGGAACCGCTGCGGCCGCTGGATCACCGCGACGCGGGAGACGTAGCCGCCGAAGGAATGCCCGACCAGGTGGATGGGCTCGGCCGGCGAGATCTGGTCGACCACGCCCTGCAGGTCGCCGACGAAATCGGCCAGGGTGTACCCCGAAACCTCGTCGGGCCCTTCGGACTCCCACTGCCCGCGCTGGTCGTAGGCGACCGCCCGGTACCCGGCCGCCGCGAGCAGCGGCAGCATCTCCTCGAAGTCCTCCTTGGAGCCGGTGAAGCCCGGCACCAGCAGCGCGGTGCCGCGACGCTCGATCCCGGCGGGCGGCTCGGCCTCCCATGCGGCCAGCTTCCCGGCCGCTCCGCGCAGCGTGATCGGCGTGATGATCGGGGCCTGACTCATCGGCAATCCCTTCCCTCGTACTGCCCTGTACGGCTGGCACGAGTGTGCCAGTGGAAATCCAGTTTACCGAATGGTCACTAGGTACTGTTATCATTTCGTAACTATGGTCCGGTTTTGCCTGATCAACCCGCTTGACTAGTGTCCCACCTCATGACGCCCCACCCCCGACGCCGCAGACGGGGCGACGACCGCCGCGAGCAGATCATCGACGAGGCACTGAAAGCCTTCGCCGACAACGGCTATCGCAGTGCCTCCATCGCCGAGATCGCCGACCGCTGCGGCCTGTCCCAGCCCGGGCTGCTGCACTACTTCCCGAACAAGGCCGCGCTGCTGTCGGCGGTCCTCGACTACCGCGACCGCCTCGACTACGACCGCCTCGGGTTCGACCAGCAGCTGCGCGGCAAGGACGCCCTGGTCCGCCTGGCCCAGCTGGTCGAGCACAATATGCACGTGCCCGGGCTGGTCCGGCTGTTCACCGTGCTCACCAGCGAGGCGGTCACCGCCGACCATCCGGCCCACGAGTGGGCATTGAACCGCTACCGCCTGCTCCAGGACTACCTGGCCGGAGCGCTACAGGCAGGCATCGACGACCACAGCATCCGCAAGGACATCGACCCCGCGGCCATAGCCCGCCAGGTCTTCGCCATGATGGACGGCCTGCAGCTGCAGTGGCTGGTGGATCCCGACAGGGTTGACATGGCCACCCTCTTCCGCGCCTACGTCGACGAACTCATCGCCTACATCTCCTAGCGCGTCGCAGCGGCCGGTCCGGCATCTCCTATCACTTCATCCGACCACGGCGTCGCGGAAGTGCTCGGCGAGATCGAGCCCGGCGGCCTGCTCCAGCGTGACCCAGGCATGGTCGTCGTGCTCGTCCGGGTTGAGAATCACCGCGCCACTGCCGTTCTCGCGCACATCGAAGACGCGCGCGTGAATCCGCAGCGGACGGCCGGCCACATCCATCCACTCGTGCGCCGAGCGCTCACCGAGGACCTCGATGGCCAGGCCCGTCTCCTCCGCGACCTCGCGTACCGCGGCCTGTTCGGGTCGCTCCCCCGGCTCGACGCCACCGCCCGGCAGCTCCCACCGCCCGGCCAGGAAAACCCCGGCGGCCCTGCGGATCAGCAGGATCGTGCCGGCGCGTTCGATCCGGCAGTACACCAAGTGCTTTTCTTTCACCCGTAGATCATGCGCGAACCGACAGGGACGGATTACGCGGAGTCCACCGCGTACTGGTACTTCCCGCGATCGAGTTTGCGGACATTGCTGTTGTCGCGCTGCGCCATTCGCCCCAGCGCGACCGCGACGTGGTGGCGCGCGCTGATCGGCAGCTCCACGCCGCGACTCTGGAGCGCGGCGATCACCTCCGCCGGGGTCCAGGTCTGTTCGGGGTGTTCGGCGAGGAAATCGGCCACCACCCGAGGCAGCGAGCGTCCCTGCGACGACCCGGCCGACTCGGCGGGCTCCGGCACATCGGTCAGCTGCTCGTCACGGGCGGTGTCCAGCCAATTCGCGACCGTGAGCAGCTTCGAGCAGGCCGCACGCAATTCGGCTCCGGGCGAACGGATGTCACCGAGGTTGTACATGGCCTGGTAGTAGCGACCGATATTGGTCAGCAGATCGATGGCTTGCTTCTCGGTGTCGGCGACGATGGCTTCGCTGCTGCGACCCGACTGCGCGGCCGCCGCCACTGCTCCCACGTCCACGTCCGACAATCCCCTTCTCTGTTGATCGACAGATGCACGGCTCACCCGACACTAGCCAAGCGCGGTGGCCGAATTGTGAAAGACTACAAGGTCATTGCCGCCCGCGCGCCACCAACCGCGTTTCGCGTGACCGGAATGCCGGGTTCACTTTGCAAGAAGCGCAGGTTACCGCGGTCCCGCCCGATCGTCGCGGGGTCGCCCACCACACCCGACACGCTGAACGTTTCGGTGCGGGCGCGTGGCGCGATATCCACTCCGTGGCCAGCACGCTCGAACCAGGCGAGGTCTTCGCCGGCTACCGACCCACCGGCGGTCACAACCACATCGCCCGTTACCCATACCGAACCGACTCCGACCAGTCAGGTCGTGATCCCGCCGGTCACAACGCCGTACACGTCTCCGGTCACTTCATACCCACCCAAAACCATTGCGGTGCCGGATGTGGTCGGCACCGCGATCGCGCAGGCGAAGGCACAGTTGGAGAAGGACGGATTCGTTGTGCAGCAGGCCGAGCGCGAGGACAAACGTACAAAAGGGACTGTGGTGGCACTGGACCCGGCCACGGGCACGGTGGAGGCGGTCGGTTCGCCTGTGACGGTGTACGTCTCGACCGGCGCCGCCACCATTACCCTTCCGGCCCTGACCAATCTGACGCCCGCGGCCGTGACCACCACGCTGCAAGCCCTCGGCTGGCACGGAACCGTACAGCAATCCACGGCGAAGGTCACCGATCCCGCGAAGGTCGGCAAGGTGGTCGGCCAGAATCCGGCGGCGGGCACCGCGGTCCCCGTCGACGCGACGGTGACCATCACGGTCGGCGAGATCGGCACGTCCACCCCGGTGAGCTCATCGATCCCCGTCACTTCATACAGCCGGTGAGGTGACCTCGGCTGGTCGCTGGCCCTGCTCACGGTGTCCTGGCTGCTCATCGCCCAGACGGGTACCGCGCTGTGGCTGCTCGTCGCGGGAATCGTCCTGCTGGACTTCGCTGTTCAAGCGGTGCATGTCAGCAGCCAGCATCTGCTGACGACCGCCCACCCGGCCCGGGCGAGCAGTGTCATCGGTGCGTACATGGCGTTCTACTCGCTGGGGTCAGCGCTCGGGGCGGTGACGACCGCCCGGGCCTACCAGCGGTGGGGATGGCAGGCATCCTGCGCTGCGGGAGCGGCCTATTCGCTGTCGGCCCTCGCGGTGTGAGCGCTGACGACTCGACGGCGACCGGCGGTCCGTGACGGGCTAGGCGGGCGCTTGGCCGAGATACCAGGACAGCAAGCCGGGGTCGTCGACCGCGGCAGGGTCGACGACGCGACCGGGGTCTGCGCCCTGTAGCAGACGTTTGAGCGGGACTTCGAGTTTCTTGCCGGTACGGGTGTGCGGGATGCCGGGGGCGGCGATGACCACGTCGGGGACGTGGCGGGGCGACAGTGCGGTCCGGATGGTGGCGGCGATCCGCTGCCGCAGCTCGTCGGTGAGCTCGCGTCCCGGAGCGAGCACCACGAACAGGGGCATCCAATAGCCGCCGTCGGGCTGTTCGATGCCCAGCACCAGGGATTCGGCGATCTCCGGCAGCGCCTCGACGACCTCGTAGATGTCGGCGCTGCCCATGCGAATACCGTTGCGGTTCAGGGTGGAATCGGACCGCCCGTGCACGATGACGCTGCCGTGCGGTGTGCGGGTGATCCAGTCCCCGTGCCGCCAGACGCCGGGGTACATGTCGAAATAGGAGTCGCGGTAGCGGGCGCCGTCGGGGTCGTTCCAGAACGCGACGGGCATGGAGGGCATCGGCTGAGTGACGATCAGCTCGCCCACCGCATCGTGGACAGGTTGACCGGATTCGTCCCAGGCTTCCATGGCCACCCCCAGATACGGGGCGGACAGCTCGCCGGGCCAGACGGGGACGGTCGGGGTGCCGCCCATGAAGGCCGAGACCACATCGGTGCCACCGCTGATCGAGGAGACCGGAATGTCACCGACATTGTCGCGCAACCACATCGACGAGGATGCCGGGAAGGCCGCACCGGTGACGCCGATCTGCCGCAGCGCCCGCAGATCATGGGCGAGCGCAGGACGGGCGCCCGCCTTCTCGCAGGCCAGTACGTACCCGGGGCTGGTGCCCAGGACCGTGGCGCGGATGCGGGCGGCCAACGCCCACAGCGCATCCGGCGCGGGATGGCCCGGACTGCCGTCGTAACAGACGATGGTCGCGCCGGTCAGCAGCCCGGAGACCTGGAAGTTCCACATCATCCAGCTGGGGCTGGTGTACCAGAAGAAGGTGTCCTCCGGCCCGATATCGGAGTGCAGGGCAAGGGCTTTCAGATGCTCGAGCAGCACACCGCCGTGTCCGTGCACGATGCCCTTGGGCTTTCCGGTGGTGCCGGAGGAGTAGAGCACCCAGAGCGGATGCTCGAAATCGACGGGCTCGGTGGCGAGCGCGGGCGGTTGCGGCGCGAACAGATCCTCGGTGGCGTCGTTCCAGTCCAGGACGTCGGGCAGCGTTCGGCCGAGCCGCGACACCAGCACGGTCCCCCGCAACGATGGCAAACCGTGACGGAGAGCGGCTATTTCGGCGATCTTGTCGTGCGCCTTGCCGCCGTAGCGGTAACCGTCGGCGGTGATGAGCACGACCGGCTCGAGCTGGCCGAGGCGGTCGAGCGCCGCCGCGGCCGTATAGTCCTGTCCGCAGGCGCTCCAGACGGCGCCGATACTCGCGGTGGCCAGGAAGGCGATCACGGCTTCGGGAATGTTCGGCAGGTAGCCCGCCACCCGGTCGCCGCGACCGACACCCAATTCGCGCAGTGAACGAGCCAGAACCGCGGTGCGGGAGAGCATTTCCGCCCAGGAGAGTTCCCGCGGCGGGCGGTCCTCGCCGAGTGCGACAATCGCGGGCCGGTCGGTGCGGGCGTGCAGGATGATCTGGTCGACGTAGTTGACTCGGGTGCCGGGGAACCATCGCGCACCCGGCATGTCACTGGAAGCCAGCACCTCGGCGGGCTCCTCGCCGACCTCGAAGTACTCCCATACCGCCCGCCAGAATCCGGCGATGTCGTCCACCGACCAGCGCCACAGCTCCGCGTAGTTCTCGGCGTGAATCCCGTAGCGCCGCTCCACGAACCGACCGAAGTCGGTGATCCGCGCCGCTGCCGTAGCGCGCTCGTCCGGCACCCACTGGGGCACCGCAACGACCTCCGCGATCTCGGTCATCGGGCGCTCCACCCGCCGTCCATGGTGTAGGAGGCCCCGGTCACCATCCGCGCGGCATCCGATGCGAGCCAGCCGACCAGCGAGGCCACCTCCTCCGGCTCCACCAGCCGTTTGATCGCGCTGTCGGTCAGCATGATCCGCTCCACCACCTGCTGCTCGGGGATGCCGTGCGCCGCGGCCTGATCGGCGATCTGCTTGTCCACCAGCGGGGTTCGCACGTAGCCCGGATTCACGCAATTACTGGTTACCCCGCGCGGCCCGCCCTCGAGAGCCGTCACCTTCGACAGCCCCTCCAGCGCGTGCTTGGCGGTCACATAGGCCGATTTGAACGCCGAGGCCCGCAACCCGTGCACCGACGAGAGATTGATGATCCGGCCGTACCCCTGGGCGTACATGTGCGGCAGGGCCGCGCGGGTGAGCAGGAACGGGGCCTCGACCATGAGCCGCAGCATCATGCGGAACCGTTCCGGAGGGAAGTCGGTGATCGGGCTGACGGTCTGGACTCCGGCATTGTTCACCAGGATGTCGGTCTCCAGCCGGACGTCCTCCAGCGCGGTCACGTCCGACAGATCCACCTGCCATGTCCGCCCGCCGAATTCGGCGGCCACCTTTTCCGCGCCCTCGCCGTCGATATCTGCGACGGTCACCTGCGCGCCACGGGCGGCGAGTTCGCGAGCGCAGGCCGCGCCGATCCCGCTCGCCCCGCCCGTCACCAGTGCGCTGCGTCCCGCCAGTTCACCCAGGGGTCCGGTCGTCTCGGTCATGCCACCTTCACCTCTGCACTGTCGTGCATCGAATTGCGCTGCGCTGCCAGGCTTTCCGCGTCGGCCCGGTCGATGGCCGCCAGGTCGGCGCCCTTGGTCTCGCGGGCGAAGAGCACCGCCACCACGGTCACCGCCGCCGAGGCCGCCAGGTACCAGGCGATCGGCACCGAGGACTTGTAGGAATCCAGCAGCCGCACCGCGATGATCGGCGCGAGCGACCCCGCCACCAGCGAGGTCACCTGATAGCCCAGGGACACGCCGGAATACCGCATGCGGGTGGGGAACATCTCGGCCATGATCGCCGGCTGCGCGGAGTACATGAACGCGTGGAACACCAGGCCGATGATGACGGCGCACAGGATGACCGCATTGTGCTTGCTGTCCATCATCGGGAAGGCGAAGAAACCCCAGGTCGCTGCGGCGAGCGCACCGACCAGGTAGACCGGCCGCCGCCCGATGCGATCGCTGAGCCGTCCGACCAGCGGGATGACCAGGAAGTGCACGGTGTGCGCCGCGAGCAGCCACCACAGGATCACCTTGGTGTTCGCTCCCACATGGACTTTCAGATACGTGATGCTGAAAGTGACAACGAGATAATAGAAGACGTTCTCGCCGAACCGAAGTCCCATGGCGGTGAACACACCTCGCGGGTACCGCTTCAGCACCTCGAGCGCACTGAAGGAGTTCGCCTTCTCCTGCTCGGCCAGCTGTTGCGCGGCCACGAAGATCGGCGCGTCGGTGATCTTGGTGCGCACGTAGTAGCCGATCAGCACCACCACCGCCGACAGCCAGAAGGCCACCCGCCAGCCCCAGGACAGGAACGCCGCGTCCGACAGTGTCGAGGTCAGCACCAGCAGCACGATGGTGGCGAGCATATTGCCCACCGGCACCGCCGCCTGCGGCCACGACGCCCAGAACGCGCGGCTGCGGCTCGGACTGTGCTCGGCGACGAGCAGCACCGCGCCGCCCCATTCACCACCGACCGCGAAGCCCTGGATGAACCGCAGCACCACCAGCAGTACCGGGGCCAGATAGCCGACCTGCCCGAAGGTCGGCAGACAGCCCATCAGGAAGGTGGCCGCGCCGACCAGGATCAGGCTCAGCTGCAACAGCTTCTTGCGCCCGTACTTGTCGCCGAAGTGCCCGAAGACGATGCCGCCCAAGGGCCGTGCCGCGAAGCCGACGGCGTAGGTGATGAAGGCCGCCAAGATGGCGTCCAGGTCGCTCGTGCCCTTCGCGAAGAACACCTTGTTGAACACCAGCGTCGCCGCGGTGCCGTAGAGGAAGAATTCGTACCACTCGACCACGGTCCCCGCCATGGACGCGGCGACCACGCGCCGCAATCCGGCCAGGCCGCCGCGGGCATCCGGTTCGGTATCCGGGAGGCTCATCGCGCAACTCCTTCACGCTCGGGCCGCCTCACCCCTCATCTGTGATGCGGCCCACATACTTCGATGCCAAGGAGTATTCGTGCACATTCGGTGCCCCCGCAATGACCAGATCCGCAGCCGCAATCTGCAAGAATGCAGAAATGAGCGTGACCTCCACCACAACCCGCCTCAGCCCCGACGATCTGCTGGTGCTGCTCGCGGTGGGCCGCACCGGCCGCTACGTCTCGGCGGCCGAGGAACTGGGCATCAACCACACGACCATCTCGCGGCGCATCGCGGCGCTGGAGCAGGCACTCGGCGGCCGGGTGCTGATTCGCGGTGCGAGCGGATGGGAGCTCACCGATCTGGGCCGGGAGGCGCTCACCGCGGCCGAGGCCATCGAATCCGCGGTCCGCTCGCTGACCTCCGACACCCCGGAACTCGAAGGCGTGGTGCGCATGTCGGCCACCGACGGGTTCAGCGCCTACGTGGCCGCACCCGCCATCGCGAGGATGCAGCGCCGTCATCCCGGGCTGTCGGTCGAGATCGTCACCGCCACCCGGCTGGCGTCCCTGCAGCGGTCGGGCTTCGATATCGAAGTGGTGGTGGGCAAACCGCAACTGCGCCGTGCCCGCGCCATCGCCCTGGGCGATTACACGCTCGGGCTCTACGCCTCCCACGGCTATCTCGCCGACCACCCCGCCCCGGAGGCTCTAGAAGACCTGTCCCGCCACCCGCTCGTCTACTTCATCGACTCCATGCTCCAGGTCGACGACCTCGACCTGGCCCCCACCTTCGCGCCAGCCATGCGCGAATCCATCTCCTCCACCAATGTTTTCGTGCACGTGGAGGCGACCCGGGCGGCCGCCGGGCTGGGCCTGCTCCCCTGCTTCATGGCCGACCGACACACCGATCTGGCCCGCGTGCTGCCGGAAATCTCTGTGCGCCTGACCTATTGGCTCGTCGCGCGCCCGGAAACCCTGCGCCGCCCCGAAGTCGCCGCCCTCGTCGAGGCGCTGCGCGAGCAGGTGGACACCCACCGCGACATGCTCATGGGTTCAGCCACCTCACCGGATCACTGACGGCGAACCGGCACCCGAACCGCGGGCTGTTGTGTTCTGCCGATGGGTGGGCACGTCTCGGTGTGGGTACCGATAGTCGTTGCGGCGCTGGGGTTCATCGGTGTGCTCGAAGCCCAGTTGATCGCCGCGTGGCGTGAGGCCCAGATCGCTTACCGGACCTTGCGAGCACTGATGCGCGCCGACCTGGGAATGGACGCCGAGCAAGACTTCTTGAACCACGCGAATATCACGACACCTCGACAGATCACGCCATGGGAGAACCAGGAACTTGATCCGCCGAACGGGTCGGCGTAGGGCCGGGCATCGCGACACCGCGGCCGATTCTCGCCAGCGTGGGCGGTGAGCGTCGATGACCATCGTGAGCATGACAACGGATGCGATGACCACCCTGCGGGCCTTCTATGCGGCCGAGGCCGCCTACCTCACCGACGGGGCCGAGTTCGAGGAGATGACTCGGTATCTGGCGCCGGATGTCGTGATGTACCAGGCCTCGAGCCTGCCCTACGGCGGCCAGTGGCACGGGCATGACGGCATCCGCGAATTCCTCGCCGCTATGGGAGACAGCTGGGACGGCCTCTGGTTCGACGAACAGCACTTCCTCAGCGAAGGGGACCGGGTCGTCGCCTACAGCCGAGGCCGGCTGCGTGCCCGGCGCACCGGACAAGTGCTGGAAACCTCGCTGCTGCAATGGATCAGCTTCCAGGACGGTCTGATCACCGAATTCCGGCCCTACTATCACGACACCTCGGCGGTCCTGGCCGCTCTGGCCGAGAACACCTGATCACCGGGGCACAGGCCCACGATCGCGACGACGCAGCCCGGGTCGAAGGGGTGTGACACGGGCCTTGGTCGAAGGAGGAACTGGGACCGACCGGTTGGCCTCGGCGCGGCGGTGGCACAGTGGACAGGGCACGGACCCGACCGAGGAGGAGCCATCCATGAGCGGACGTACCCCCAGCCGTTGGGAGGAGCTCACCGCCGCCGACCCTGCGCATTCGAAGTGGTACGTGGAGCGGTTCCGGAGATTGTCGGCCGAAGGCGCGGATATCGTCGGGGAGGCGCGGCTGATCGACGCGATGCTCGACCGCGGTAGCCGGGTCCTGGATGCGGGATGTGGTCCGGGGCGTGTGGGTGGCTACCTGCACGACGCGGGTCACGTCGTGGTCGGGGTCGACGTCGATCCGGTCTTGATCGCTGCCGCGGAGCACGACCATCCCGGCCCGACCTGGATCGTCGGTGATCTCGCCGAACTGGATCTGCCGGCCCGCAACATCACCGCCGACTTCGATGTCATCGTGTGCGCGGGGAACGTCATAACATTTCTGGCGCCCTCCACCCGAGGGGCGGTGCTGGCCGGTTTCGCCCGCAACCTCGCCCCGGGCGGCCGGGTGGTCACGGGTTTCGGAGCCGACCGCGGCTACGAGTTCCCGCAGTTCCTGACCGACGCCGAGAATGCCGGACTCACAGTGGATTTGCAGCTCTCGACGTGGGACCTACGCCCATTCACCGACCAGTCCGACTTTCTGGTGGCGGTGTTCTCGCGCGCAGACTGAAACCTGCTCTGCCCCAGGAAACCCCAACCAGGACCGGTGGAATTTGGTCCGCTGCAACACCGAACACCCTGCATTTCAGGTCCAGGCATCCATCTCCGGTGCAGTGGCGTGCGGCCTTACGGTCGGAGATGCGGGGCATACGAGATGTTCGCTGTGGGCGAATCCCATTCGCCCACAGCGACATTCAGCTACGTCCACTGCCCGGGCCGAAGCACGTCCATCCAGTGAGTCGGCCATGTCGCGAGGGCCACGATCACCGTGATGACCAGGTGCACCGGTGCGGCGAAACTCTCCTTGGGCCCGTGGTGGTTGATGATGTGTGTGACCACGGCGCCGGTCAGCACCAGTATCAGCACCGCGGCGCCGAGGAATCGCGTCTCGTGGAACGGGATCACCAACAGCAGCGCACATACCCCCTCGATCCCGCCGACCACGAACCGGAACCAGGCGGGCCACCCCCACTCCGCGAACTTGATCGAGTACGCAGGCCCGAAAAACGTCGGACCGGGCCAGAACTTGGTCACCGCCCCCATCATGAACTCGAGGGCGAGGAACCACAGGAAACCGGTCGCGACCCATCCGGGCCAGGTGTGAGCGATAGTCATACCGCCATGACCACCCACACGGCTGAAATGTGACACGCTCAGTGTGCAGGCGAGATGGGTTCGCCGCCTACGCTCGAATACCGGCCGCCCACTGCGGATTTCGCCCGGATGCGGCCACGGCCCGCACGAGCGGCTCTGCGTCATCGGCCACCTCGACTGCCCCGACGAACATGCCGTACGAGCGGTATTCCTCCGCACTGGAGTCGATGATCTCCCCGATGGTCGTGGCGGCCGCCGCGGAGACCCGGAACTCTTGTCCGGTCGCGGCCGCCACGTCCCACCCGTGCAGAGCGAGTTCGGCGAGCAGCATTCCCGCGACGTCGGATGCGGGCATCGAGGACCACCCGAGGTCGATCTCCCCCTCCCACACGGCAGGCTCGGACCATGCCCGCACTGCTCGATCCAGCTGCGCCGCATACTCTTCGGCCCAATCCGCTGCCGCCGTGAAGTCACGGGCACTCAGATCGTCGGGGATCGCCCGCCGCCGCGCCCGGCACTCCAGCCCGTAGGACGAGTAGAGCACCCAGTGGTTGATCAGCGTCCGCACATCGAATTCGGTACACGGCGTCGGCGCCGGCAACTGCTCCGGTCGGACTCCCCGCGCCACCCGCCCAGCCTCAGCGGCACACTCGGTCATCGCTGAAAGGATCGTGTTCATGCCGAGGACGCTATGCCGAGGCCGGACGTGTGATATTGGAAAAATACGTCACGGCGACCGCACCCGGTGGCAGAGGCGAATATCCGCAATGGCTGCACCTGGCCGTCCGCGATGCCCACGCGATTCGACACCGCTTCCAGTCGCAGCGTGTGAAGGATGCCGTCGACACCGCGGAGAAGGAGGCCGAAGCCGGCGCTCGACTCGTGCGAGTGGAGCGAGACGATTGTGCTGGGCCGGGTAATGAATGGCGTGATGCCGGCGTCGGGACGGTGCCGCGCATCTCAGGTTGGAACCACCATCACCGCAGATTCTGTACCAAAGGCAGGCGCACATGAGCGATGTCTTCGGAATTGCAGGTAAGACAGCATTGGTCGGGGGCTCGGGGCGGAATATCGGGCGGGCGATCGTGCTCGAGCTGGCCGGCTGCGGCGCGAACGTCATTGTCAACACCCGCAGCGATCAGGCGGAAGCCGGCTCGGTGGCGAAGGAGGCCGCGGATCTCGGCGTCGGCTCCCTGGTGGTGATAGGTGACGCCGCCGACAAGGCGACCGTGGAGCGGATGCGGACCCAGGCCGAGGCGACATTCGGCGGCGCGGATATCTACGTCAGCAACGCAGCCCGACGGCTTTACAAGGACTCTTCGAGATCACCGATGAGGGATGGCACGGCCACCTGAACCAGCAACTCACCGCCTCGTGGTACCTGGCCAAAGCGTTCGTGCCCGGCATGCGCGAGCGCGGCTGGGGCCGGGTGGTGCGTATCAACGGCGAGGATGGCTGGCTGGGCGGCTGGACCCGGGTCCCCCACTCGGTCGGCAAGGGCGGCCTGCGCACCCTGACCAAGTCCCTGGCCTCCGGGCTGGGCCAGTACGGGTGTGTGCCTTCCTGTGCTCGACGCGTTCAGCCGCCATCACCGGTGCCGTTATCCACGTCAATGGCGGTCAATGGATGTTCGGATAGCAACGGCAATAGCGATCGTTGCGGCGGATGGCCTCGGTGCTGGTGTTCCGTTGGTCGGGGGGTCTTACGGAACACCAGCCGAGGGCGATGCATCGGATGCGACATTCGTCCATCCGATGCAAGCGTCGAATGCGTCGGTCTTCTCTCTTCTTACGTATCAGGTCGGCCGGAGGTTCACTCGAAGCCTGCGCGTCCGACTCGTGTATCCAGGTGTCGGCGGTAGCATCACGCGCCGTGAGTGGCGATCCGAAGCTGGGTTCGTGACCACGGCCGGCCGCGGGGACGCGTCCTTCACCGGGTCGATCCCCGAAATTTACGACGACCTGCTGGTTCCGATGATCTTCGCGGACGAGGGTTCCAGCCACTCGACGCCGGAGACCGGTGCGGTGGCGTTCTGCCAGGGGACCCCGCTGCGTGGCGAAATCGAACGCCACTCGTTCCTCGACGTCGAATCCGCAACCGCGATCGCAACCACGGAGTTGCGTCGGCGATATGGGCCGGGCGAGTTCGGCGCGCCAATCCGATGGCTGCAGGTCACAGCCCGGCGGCCAGCCGATTAAGCGGTATTCCGTCGCAACTTCCCCTATGCCGAAACCGGCACGCCCACAGATTCCTCACCGGCACCGATACCGCCAGAGCGCCATTTGCTCTGCTGCATGGCTCACCCGGCACTTGGATCGGTGATGCCTCTGGCCGACGAATTGGCATCAGCGACACAGAAACTCGACATCCACGGAACCAGCACATGCGCGATCAGCGCCGACTCGAACCGCCCTGCTCGCTGCGTCGAGCGGTCGGGCACGAACGAGAACTGCAGCACCGGAGTATCTCGTTAGCTATGCGCCTGCTACGGCCCGAGTTTTGCGACAATCCCGGAAATGAAATCCCTCAGTTCAAAGGGATTGAAAGGCAGAATGTCGCCATGCCGACATTTGCTCGATTGTTGCAGACTGTCATCGCAGGGGCGCTGATTGCGGCGGTCAGTCATGGCGTCGCAGCCGCTCCCGCCGCGAGTGCGCCCAATGGCCTGCTGCCCTGGCCCAATTCCGAGCCGGACGGAATACAGGCGCCGGGGGCTGAACTGGCAGACGGAATTACCGGCACGATGCTGTGGTCGCGAGAGCCGGACACGCCGGTCCCGATAGCCAGCATCGCAAAGGTGATGACGGCACTGGTCGTGATCAATGGCGGCGACCTCGAGCGGACTGTCACCGTGCCGCAGGAGGCCATGTCCTATTGCGCCCGGAACGACGGAAGCAGCGCAGGCCTGGTCCCCGGCGAAGTGTTCACCACACGACAGGCGCTGTACGCGATGATGCTGCCGTCCGGCTGCGACGCCGCCTATACCCTGGCCGAGGCATACGGGCCCGGCCAAGACGGCTTCATCGCCAGAATGAACGACACCGCGGGTCAAATGGGCCTGACGGGAACACATTTCGCCGATCCCAGCGGACTGCCCTCCCCCGACGACTACGCCACCTACTCCACACCGGCGAACTTGGTGGCCCTCGGCCTGCGCGCGATGAGCCTGCCGGCATTCCGCGAGATCGCGGGGTCGGAGACCTATCACCTGCCCGCCGGCCCGGGCAATCGCGAGCACCACTGGCAGACCACGAATCTGCTGCTGCACGAGTATCCCGGCACCATCGGCATCAAAACCGGATCCACCGACGCCGCGGGAGCCTGCCTGCTGTTCGAGACGGTGCGGGCTGGAATACCCCTGATCGGTGTGGTCCTGCACAGCTCACCCGGCAGCGGCCGCTCCGCGAAGGAAGACGCTGAGCGCCTGCTGAACTGGGCCTACAACCCCATCTTCAGCGCACTGCCGATCCGTTAGCGCCGACTACCGCAGGCCACCTGTGAATCCTGGCCCCACGAACGCCGACGGCCCGAAATCAACTCGGACCGTTGGTGTTTCACGGTACAAGAGGCGTCACATTCGTACCCCAGGCCACGGCCGGTCGAGCGCATCGGCATACTGGTGGAGTAGAGCGATAACTGCATACCGTTCGCTGGTCATTGCGGGACCGTAGCGGCCAAACCCACGTCCCGACCGGTGGACGTCTCGCTGATCGGGACAATTACCTTGACCAACAGTCGAATGAGTCCACAGTCGGCTGCGACACGATGTGCGCGTTCCAGGTGCGTCCATCGCTGGGCGGGATCGGAAGCGGACCTCGCGGCCGGCATTTCGCGCTGGTAGAGCTGTTGGTGCCAGTACTGGGAGCCGGCGTCGCCGACCGCCGCCTACACCGGGCGACGCTCGCGCCGGGCAGCCGCTGCGGGACGCGTTCCCGACCGCCACCGCGGTTCCGGAGATCGTGGCCGCAGGGGTATGACCTTGCAGCACCGCGATACCGGCGATGACGAGTGCGGCGTGCGGATACCGCTGAACCAGGTCTTGTCCCGTAATACGTTCTATACGTTGGCGCCGCGGCCAGGTCAACGCTCGCGCCGGACGTCGATGCTGCGTGTCTCCGCTAACCTTGGCAACCGTGTCGACGTCCTTTTCCTCGATCGATCCGTACGCTGGCGGTCTGCTCGAGGTCGGTGACCGAAACCACGTGTACTGGTGCACCAGCGGCAACCCTGCGGGCCGGCCCGCGCTGGTGGTGCATGGCGGGCCGGGCAGCGGGAGCAGCCCGCGAGCGCGGAAGTCGTTCGATCCGAACGTCTTCCGGATCGTGCAGTTCGATCAGCGCGGCTGTGGACGCAGCCTTCCTAGCGCCGCCGATCCGGACACCGACATGGCGGTGAACACCACCGAGCACCTGATCGCCGATATGGAGCGGCTGCGCACCCACCTCGGCATCGACCGCTGGCTGCTGTACGGCGGGTCCTGGGGCTCGACGCTCATCCTCGCCTACGCCGAGCGGTACCCGGAGCGGGTCACCGGGATCGTGCTGGTCGGCGTCACCAGCACCCGCCGCCGCGAGATCGACTGGCTGTACCGGGGTGTCGCGCGGCTGCTGCCCGCCGAATGGGCGCGGTTCCGGGCCACGCTGTCCGGCGACGGTGACCCGGTCCAGGGCTACCGGCAGTTGATGGAACACCCGGACCCAGTGGTACGCCGCAGTGCCGCGATCGAGTGGTGCCGCTGGGAGGACGCGGTCATCGCGCACGAATCTTTTGGCAGCCCAGGGCAGTACAGCAGCAAGCCGGACACCGCCATGCTCGCCTTCGTCCGGATCTGCACGCACTACTTCGCACACGCGGCGTGGCTCGACGAAGGCGTACTGCTACGCGAAGCCGGTCGGCTCGCCGGTATTCCCGGCGAATTGATCCACGGTCGCCTTGATCTCAGCGCCCCGCTCGAAACCGCGTGGGAACTCGCCAAAGTCTGGCCAGACGCCCGCCTGCACATCATCGACGACTCCGGCCACACCGGCAGCCCCGCCATGGGCGAGGCGGTCGCCCGCGCCATCGCCCGCTTCGCACAGTCCGATACCAATCGGGTCAGTTAGAGCCTGGTGACAAAGCGTTTGGTCGGTAAAGGCCAGCTCGCCGAGATGCCTTGAGCGGGAGCGTGTTCAGAAGAGTCCGGGCGATCAACCCGT